>DMOB01000104.1:0-11178 GCA_003452475.1 Acidimicrobiaceae bacterium
TGTGCCGCTTCATTGCGTTGCTTGCTGCACGCTGAAATTCACGTCTATTTGGTGCAAATGGTTTAGGTAAAGCAACCTGATCCAGAACCTCAGGTAGTTCTTCGAAGTCACTTGACGTAACGAGTAACGTCTTACCACGGGTTGTGACCACCCTTAACCTTGTTGTGCCGTCTCGGCGCGTGCTTGTGCCAATTACTAACAATAGTCGATGGCCACTTTGGCGATTGTGGGTAATTAACGAACCTGGTTTGATTTTTTTAAGTGACTTGTTTAGTTGACCTGACCCAATCACATTCGGACGTTGCTCAGTTGACTCTCTGTGTTGAGTTGCGTCTAGCTTAGATTCGTTAACCCTCAACTTCTCTCGAGCGTTCTCCATTTTCCGCATCCAACCAGCGACTCTTCGATTCGAGCGGTATTGAGCAAAGGAAAGCTGCAACAGGTCAATCGCGTCGTCCCGGTTTTTCTGGGCCATTAAATTGACCGCCATGTTGTAAGTGGGTCGAAATGACGAATCAAGCTCAAAATCTTTGTTAGCAGCCAACTCAGCTATCTGCTGATAGGACTCGTAAGGGCTCCAGAGTGTGTACGCATGACCTATCGAGTCAATTCCGCGTCGTCCGGCCCTACCGGTTAGCTGAGCGTACTCTGACGCAGTTAATGCAACGTGACCTTCCCCACGAAACCTGCTTATCTGTTCGATAACAACAGAGCGCGCAGGCAAATTTACGCCGAGTGCGAGTGTTTCAGTTGCAAAAACTGTCTTGATGAGTCCCGCGGCAAAACAATCTTCTACCGCCTCTTTAAAGGGTGCAACCATTCCTGCGTGATGCGCTGCTACACCACACTGGAGGCCTTCTAGCCATTCGTGATAGCCCAGCAGCGCCAAATCCTCATCCGTCAGGCCGGCGCAGTGCTCTTCCGCTATAGCTTCGACAACACGTTGCTGCCGGCCATCTAAAAAAGTTACTCCCTGGTCTACGCAGCTGCGGACAGCTTCTTCGCAGCCTTTTCTTGAAAAAATAAAGATAATTGCAGGTAACTGATTCCGATCATCGAGATGTCTTAGAATTTCTGCTCTACGCGGTCGACCAGCTCGACTTCCTCTTTGTCGGCCATCACGCTGTCGAGCTCCGCCCGCCTTCGCCAAATACCTTTCGACTTCTGGGTTCGGAAATCCATCACTTAAGGTCCGAAACTCCCGTAGACGTCTGCTTCCTTTCTCGTAGAGCAAGTAGTGATCATGCAATGCAACTGGCCGTGTTCGTTCAACTACACAGGCACAGTATCCCCGAACAGCGCTGATCCAGTCAGATACCTCATCAGCATTACTCACAGTAGCTGACAAACAAACGAGGTTTACATGCTTCGGAAGTTGAATAATAACTTCTTCCCAGACTGGTCCTCGGTATGGATCTTGCAGGTAATGTACTTCATCTAAGATGACCAGACCTAAATCTTCTAAACGATCAGAGGCCGCATAGATCATATTGCGAAGAACTTCGGTAGTCATGACAACTACTGCTGCATCTCCGCGAATACTATTATCGCCAGTAAGGAGCCCAACATTTTCTTTACCGAGCCACTTACTCAAATCCTTCATTTTCTGGTTTGACAGAGCTTTAATGGGCGTCGTATAAATCACGGTCTGACCGCGTGCTAGAGCAACCAAGATGCCATACTCAGCTACTAAGGTTTTACCTGACGATGTTGGAGCCGCAACTAGCACCGACTCATTTGCGTCGATAGAGTCGAATGCTTTTAGTTGAAATGGATCAGGCGAAAAACCAATCCTTTGAATCAGGTCGTCTCGAAGAGTATCTCGATCAGATTTCATCGCTGACACCACGCTTTGACCGAGGGACCCAACCATGTCGTTGACGTGTTGCTAAATAACCAATCAGAATAGAAAATTCAAAAAATACGCACAGAGGAATAGCTAACGTCGCTAGGGAAATGGGATCGCCTGATGGAGTAATGATCGCAGCGGCTGTAACTATGCCTACTATGCAAAATCTTCGAGCTTTTCTAAGCTGCTGAGGTCGTAGGATTCCAACCAATTGGAGGAACACTAGAAGAATCGGAAATTGAAAGCCGATTCCAAATGCGAACATCATGTAAGTAATAAGGCCGAGATAAGACCCAGGCGAGAACATGGGGTCTACTTGGCTTCCTCCAAATGAGATTAGAAAGCTAAGAGCTCTCTCAAATGTGTTGTATGCGAGATATGCCCCCAAGCTGAACAACGTTAGGCCGCTGATTACGAATGGCAGAGTCAGTCTTTTCTCTCGCCGTTGCAATGCTGGAGTCACAAACCGCCATAAGTTCCATAAGAGAATGGGCATAGCTAATACCAATCCAACATAAATAGAAACTTTGATTCGTGTTCTGAAGCCATCGAGGGGGTCTAGAATCACAAGGTTGCACGGCCGGTCAAAGCCTTGCTGAATCAGGACTCTACAATAGGGTGGAAGAAAGACATTCTCTAGAAGCCAGTCATAAACCAAAACACCGACAGCAGAAGATACTGACAAAGTAACGAAACAGTAGATAAGCCTGCGCCGCAGTTCAGCTACATGATCCCAGAAGGACATGGTTTGTTCCGTAGAAGCTTTTTTAAAAAATAGCCTCACGAAGGGTCCTTGTCTTCGCCTTCATTGTTGGCCATCTCTTCCAATGATTTTTCCTTAAATGATTCAGCTAAAAATTCATCATGCGCCGACGTCACAATGCTGTTGTTAACAGCTTCATCTAACTCACTTTTTAATGAACGGCTGAACTGCTTTAGTTTGGCAAGCCCCCTAGCCGCGCGTCTAACCGCGTCAGGCATTTGTCTCGGACCCAGAGCGACTAATGCTACAAAACCTATGATTAACACTTCATTAGGAGTGAGATTCACGTCTACGAGACTACGTCGGATAGAGCCGTACGACGCATTCTAAAAGTTTTCACTTGATTTCTCTTTTAAGGGGCTGAACAGCGAACTTGCATGCTCTAACGGCTCTGTAAAAGAATCAGTAGCACACATAAGGGCTTCAATGGACTCAACTGCCCTTTGGGCCTCTGTAGTAAGTGAGTCAATCTTTCGGTACATGAGTGCACTCCCGATCACAAAGACCAGGGGCGGGAGCGCCAATAGAGGACTCATACCTCAACCATCTTTCCAATTTTCGAGATTAACTTTTAACAGTTTAGAGACCGAATTGCGTTTCAAAGCGGCAAAATGAACCCGTGGAGCAAAAATTCGCCTCTCTTAGAGACCGTCCGGTACTGTTTGCTCATCGAGGTGCAAGTGCGCACGCTGCGGAGAACACTTTAGAGGCTTTCCAACTGGCTATAAAACTAGGGGCTACCGGTCTCGAATCTGATCTATGGGTGACTTCAGATGGAGTGCCAGTGCTCAACCACAATGGCTACATCAAGAAAGCATTACGGCGGAAAACTATCTCTGAGCTCAAAAAAAATGAGTTGCCTGAGCACATGTGCACCTTGGAAGATCTCTATGGTCAATGTGGTACCTCGTTTGATCTGTCGCTCGACTTGAAGAACCCTGAAGCATCAGGACCTGCGCTAAAAGTTGTTCGAAGGCACTCTGCTGAAAGCAGGCTTTGGCTTTGCCACACAGATCTGACCGTGCTTCGCACCATCAGGTCGCTAACACCTGCTTATCTTGTTCATTCAACGAGATTACGATATTTAAAGGAAGGACCTGAGCGACACGCTGCTTTGTTAGCGGAGTCTGGGATCGATGCTGTCAATTTCCATCATTCTGATTGGAGTGCTGGGCTAACCACTTTGTTTCATCGGTTCAAAAGATACTGCATCGGATGGGACGCGCAATACGAAAGGGTGATCCGTAATCTATATCTAATGGGAATCGATGGCATTCATAGTGATCACGTAGACCGTCTGGTGAGCGCTGGATCAGGTTGAAAACTGTTACCTCCTACGGAATGTTAAACCTACTCAGGGGCCAAATACGGATAAACGGCTCGCCGACCAGCAGCTCCGACGGAATTGATCCAAAGAAACGACTATCGCTACTATTTTTGCGATTGTCGCCCATTACGAAATAGTGACCAGTGGGAATCTTTGTCACCGGTAAGTCACTAGTAAATTCGCCTGACTGTAGATAAGGCTCCGAGAGCAGCTCGCCATTAATATAAACCTGACCATCCTTTGAGCTAATTTCCTCGCCTGGCAACCCAATGACCCGCTTAATGAAATCGTTTATCTGCACGTTGTCAAGAGTTGTTGGCTTACTGAACACGACTAAGTCGCTGCGCTCGACTTCACCCAAGCTAAAGGCCAGCTTGTTTACAACTATTCTGTCTCCTATCTCAAGGGTCGGCAGCATAGATCCCGATGGTATGTAAAACGTCTGCACAACTGTCGCCTTAAGCAGCAACGCAACCAATAGTGCACCGACAATAATGGACAACCACTCTAAACAAACTCGCCACATAGGTTTGTTCATGGCCTCATCATCAAATCATCCGTTATCGCGTGAATCATCAATTAAACGACGTTAGCGCCTGCTAACCACATGGCAGCAGCTCCCAGATATTCACAGGCAAGCGTATCCTCGAACAATGGCCTATCCATTGATTGAATGTTTATATTGGATTCACTAAGCAAACCTGAAATTGACGGGTCGCTATATCTCATCGCCGTGTGCCCCAGACTTTCAAACGCATCACCAGAGACATCTGATGGAATTGGGACGTCTATTGAATGCGAGATCAGCTCGAGCAAAGTTCTAGTGTGGTGGCTTACGCCTTGATGCCTTTCCCGCGGATCAGTACTAGAAGCGCGCACTGCCAGCGCAACCTTAGCGCCGAGCTTGCTCAATATTGTCGCGTGCCCAACCAACTCCAATCCAGAAAAGCCAAGCTTGGAATTAGTCCCCAGATGTCCGGGCCCACAACCAACTATAACAGTGCTCTCATTTCTTTCTTTCAAAGCGAGTACACCCGAGGCCACCGTAACTGCCTCTATCTCACCACCAAATGATTGTCCCGTGGTGACAGTAACACCTAAAACCTTTGATTCTTTAGCTTGGAATACAATGTCGCTTATTGCCAACGGAAGTGATGCTTGGTCCGTCATGACAAAACCAACTGGGCCGCTACGATGTGCCGAAGTCGCTATGGCTATCGCCCCGACATGGCTATGAAGCTGACACAAAAGAACTCTCATCCCCGTGAGATCTGAAACGTTCGGCGCTTCATTATCCTGCTCTTCCCAGACATCTGCTTGCAGCTGCTCCGATAAATAACGCGCTTTAAGAACCCGCCCTTGCCGCATCCGATCGCCTTGTTTTGAATCTAGGTTGAAATGGACGAGGTGATAGCCGCCAGTGCCTAGATTAAGGTCCATCGCCGTAGTGTTAACTATTACGCGTTGACCGACTTCCAATAAGCCTATTATTTCCGTTAATGAAGTGGCTTGGGTGCCATCGTCGAGCAAGACTCGTTGAAGACCCTCTCGCTCGATTTCGACCTGAGTAACTATCCGCTGTTCAAACGATGACATCTGTTAACCACTTTGTCACAAAGATGCGATCAGTGCATCCACGCGCTCATCCTCGTATCTGAATGGATCCTTACAAATGACCGTTCGTTGAGCTTGATCATTCAACTTGAGATGAACCCAGTCCACCGTATAATCCCTCTTTCGTTCCTTCGCCTTTCTAACAAATTCGCCTCTCAGCCTGGCCCTTGTAGTTAGCGGCGCTGCTTTCATAGCTAAATCGATATCCGAATCTTTAAGGACTGTTTCGACCAAGTCATTTTTTTGCAGTAAAAAAAAGACACCGCGTTGCCGGTTAATGTCGTGATATTGCAGGTCTAGGAGCATGTTTTTTGGGTCTTCGAGGTCGATCTGATGCTTTGATCTGTACCGCTCCAACAAATGATATTTGATTACCCAGTCAACTTCCCTGTTAAGTTTCAGTGGGTCATCTTCGATAGCCGTCATGCAGTGCTCCCACATCATTAAAGCTTTACGTTCCTCTTCATTGAGCTCGTTGTGAGCCGCGAAATCTAAGGCGCAATTCAGATATTGACTTTGAATCTCGAACGCGCTTAATTCTTCGCCACTGGCTAGTCGCACTTTACGGCGGCAGGTTATATCGTTACTTATCTCACGTATCGCCCTAATCGGGTTTTCAAGCGTCAGGTCGGGAAGCGATACTGTTGGGTCTTCCATCATCCGGAGCAACAAACAAGTTGCGCCTATCTTCAAGAAGGACGTATATTCACTCATGTTCGAATCACCAACGATGACATGAAGACGCCGATACTTTTCGGCATCGGCATGTGGCTCGTCTCTTGTATTGATTATCGGTCTACTTCTCGTTGTAGCGCTGGACACTCCCTCCCAAATATGCTCGGCACGTTGGGCGATAGAGTACGAGGCACCCTTAGTAGTACTTTGTAAGACTTTCCCTGCGCCCGTATAGATTAGCCTGCTGACTAGGAAGGGGATCAATGTCTCTGAGTAGCTAGTAAAGTCTTCGTCACGCAGAGTCAAATAGTTCTCGTGACAGCCATAGCTATTGCCAACGCTGTCTGTATTATTCTTAAACAAGTAAATCGTCGTTCCTGTAATTCCTTCCTCAGATAATCGCAACTCTGCATTTTCGACTAGCTCTAGAAGAATCTTCTCGCCGGCGCGATCGTGAGAAATAACATCCTTGATGGAATCACACTCTGGAGTTGCGTATTCGGGATGGGAACCGACATCAAGATATAGCCTTGCACCGTTCTCGAGAAACACGTTGCTTGAACGTCCCCACGATACAACTTTACGGAATAGATATCGAGCTACTTCGTCGGGGCTGAGACGCCTTTGCCCCCTCAATGTACAAGTAATACCGTACTCATTCTCAATTCCAAGGATTCTACGCTGCACGTCACCTACACCGACTTGTGGAACCAGAACATATTAAAAGAACGCATCTATCCTTCCAAGGCTGACTGTACTTCAGGATCATCTAGACGCATAAAGCAACGACGCTCCCCGCCTGCTTCCAGGAGCGCTACCTCCAGGGTTGCAGCTTCCAACACTTGACTACCTTCTGCTAATGCATCGGTTGCCAAGCGGATTGCCTGGTTCCGATTAAGGCCTTCCGCATAACCATCTTGAAGTCGGCTTCTAACTGCCTCCGCATCTCCTCCAATAGAACAAAACCCGTGCTCGTCTACAACTGTTCCATCGTACTGAACTCGGTACAACTCGTTATTTACAGCATCTACGCCGAGTTCAGCAACTACTATTTCCACTTCCATTGGCTTCATTTCATGCGTAAAGATTTGGCCTAGCATTTGTGCATACTGATTAGCTAAACTGCGGCCGTCGACATCTTCTCTGCTGTATTGAAAACCTTTCAATTCTGCGTGTCGCACACCAGCTATACGCAACTGGTCAAATTCGTTGTAGCGACCAACTCCGCCAAAGCCAATCCGGTCGTATATCTCTGATATTTTCCGGAGCGTAGAACTCTTATTGTCGGCTACAAACGCGACTCCATCCTTGTACTCAAGCACTACCAGACTCCGGCCCCGAGCGATGCCTTTGCGGGCATAGTCTGCGCGATCCTGCATTAACTGTTCGGGGCTGACATACATTGGCATGCTCATGCTTCGCTCCCATCACCGTTTAGTTCTGATTGGAGGTCCGTAAAGACGCCCGCAGACTCTTCGTCCGAAAGCTGACGGAAACCTTGCGCTGATACCACAGCAAGGATCGGGTAAATACCGCGTATGGGGTCCGGTCCACCTGTAGCACTATCTTCATCCGCTGCATGCCAGAGTGCCTTGACCGCAAGTGATAGTGCCGCGTCCGTTGACATCGATTTTTGAAAACCTAATTTGATAACGGTTCCAGCGTGTAAACTGCCGGATCCGCTGGCGGCGTATTCTTGTTCTTCGTATCTACCACCTGTTATATCGAACTGAAACAAGCGTCCAACATTTCGTCCTAGATCAAACCCACCGAAGATCGGGACAACCGCTAGACCCTGCATAGCCTGTGGTAAATTTCCACGAATCATCTCGGAGAGTTGATTCGCCTTCCCGTCCAAACTAAGCGGTTTACCTTCAATTTTTTCGTAATACTCAAGTTGGAGTTGGAATACTCGGACCATTTGAATGGCAGGCCCAGCTGCGCCTGCAATCCCCACCGCTGAATGACGATCCGCAGCGAAGACTTTCTGCATATCCCGATGGCTTATTAAATGTCCACTTGTTGCCCGGCGATCGCCTGCCATTACAACACCTTCATTACAACGAATCCCGATAACTGTAGTTGCATGGCCTGCGTCGATGACTCCGGGGAGATCCTTAGAAAATGGTTCTTGGCCATCACGTTTCAGCAACTTCATAAAATCAGAGCCCGGATCATCGTCAGCTTGGAAAATTGATATAGAGCTCACTCGCCACCTTTCTGTACGTAGTTCTTCACAAATTCTTCAGCATTGGTTTCTAGGACGCCATCGATTTCATCAAGTAGATCATCTAATTCGCTTTTGATCTCGTGGCCTGCTTCGACTGGCGCTGATATTACCTCATCTACTTCTTCGGAATCATTATTTTTCCGACGTCGCTGTTCTCGTTCTGCCATCTCACACTCCCTAGGATTAACGATACTTGCTATTACTAATTTCCGAGTCTCCGAAGCAGCTCTCCTGCGTCCTCACACTCATCCAATAATTTACCCACATGATCAACCGTCCCTCTTAGCGGTTCTAAAGTCGGAACTCTGCGAAGAGCCTCAGAGCCGGTGTCGAAAACCATCGAATCCCAATTCGCTGCAACTACCTGCTCCGGGAACTCTTGAAGGCATCTACCGCGAAAGTACGCACGGGTAGTCAATGGAGGATTACTTACAGCATTCCTTACTTCGCTTTCCGAAACTAAGGTAGTTAAACCCATACGACGCGCTAGGCATTTATCTGGTCGTAAATCATGATATTGCAGATCTAAGGCCGCCAGTTTTGGATCATTCCACTGAAGCTGATGCCTTTCCCTAAAACCCTCATAAAGTCTGCGCTTAGCTATCCAATCAATCTCGTTACTCAGTGCATCTGGCTTTGTATCCAAAGCACCTAGCACATATTCCCAGCGTGAAATCATATCATTCACGAGTTCGATGCCACCAAGGCTATCTGCACCGAAAACCTCTATATACCTCGACGCGTTTTCGAGGTATATCCATTGTAGGTCCAACGCCGATAGACGACGACCATCCTTCATGAGGTAAAGATTTTTAAAGTCTATGTCATAGCTAATCTCTCGAAGGTTCCGCACTGGTTCGGCTACCTCTGGGATATTAGATAGATAGTCATCATCTATCATGGCCAACACTATGGCGGTTAGACCAACTTTTAAATAGGTCTGTGTTTCGCTCATATTAGCGTCACCGATAATCACATGAAGGCGGCGATATTTTTTGCTATCCGCGTGAGGCTCGTCGCGTGTATTGACAATTGGGCGCTTTAAGGTTGTTTCAAGACCAACTTCTTGCTCAAAAAAATCAGCTCTCTGGCTAATCTGGAAAACGCCGTCCGTGGAAGTCATTCCTGAAAGCTCTGACCCGATTTTTCCAGCTCCGCAAAAGATTTGTCGAGATACAAAAAAAGGAATTATCTGGGAAATAATCCGACCAAAGGGCGCATTCCTATCCACCAGGTAATTCTCATGACAACCATAACTATTACCCTTGCCATCGCTATTGTTCTTATGAATTATTAACTCTTCGCCAGGAGGCAACAACTTGTTCGCGACGTCCATAGACTGAATTAGAATCTCTTCGGATGCACGATCATAGATAAGGCACTGACGGGCATCGCTGCACTCGGGGCCGGATAGCTCAGGGTGAGCATGGTCAACGTAATATCGCGAACCATTTGTAAGCACAGCGTTAACTAAATGGCTCTCAATCTCTGGCGCAAGTGCATCAAATTCGTTAAAACCGCGCGCGTCAACACCAGGTTGTTCTCCTTCAAAATCCCATGCAACCTTTCGTTCCAGAAAGCCATTCACATATGCATTGATAATCATCGACGATGCGGCGACCGGGTTAGAGTCGCCATCGGCCTGTTGATGTAGAATCCCGAATTCGGTCTCTATGCCTAAGATTTTGTGGACTGCCACACACTGACCCTATCTGCCAAAATTTGCACAGCATCTGATTTAGTCTAGAAGCGAACCTGATGGCTAAAGATATTGGCCCGTCTGCACTCGCTCTATTTCTTTGCCACCTTCGCCCTCAAAATCATCTTTATTAGCAATAAGCGTCCTAATGAAGACAATTCTTTCGCCTTTTTTGCCAGCTATTTTAGCCCAGTCATCGGGATTAGTTGTATTCGGCAAGTCTTCATGCTCACGGAATTCTTGCCTAACCGATACCAGCAAATCGTCTAGTTTGATACCCTCGCTACCGGTCGCGATCGACCGTTTGATAGCATTTTTTTTAGCTCGCCGGACAATATTTTCGATCATTGCGCCCGAAGAAAAGTCTTTAAAGTACATGACTTCTTTATCCCCGTTTTGATAAGTCACTTCGAGAAATCGATTATCTTCATCCTCGCGGTACATTTCCTCAACTGTTCGCTCAATCATCACAGTCACTGCCTTTTGCGGATCGCCACCGCCAAGTTCATCTATCTCGATGGCATCTAGGGGTAGGTCTGTCATTAGATAAGTAGAAAAAATTGAATTAGCAGACTGCTCGTTGGGCCTTTGTATCTTAATCTTTACGTCAAGTCTGCCCGGTCTCAATATCGCTGGATCAATTAAATCCTCTCTATTAGACGCTCCGATAACAATAACATTCGTCAGTCCCTCGACTCCATCTATCTCTGCCAGTAATTGCGGTACGACGGTTGATTCCATATCTGAACTAATTCCGGTACCTCGAGTGCGAAACAGTGACTCCATCTCGTCAAAAAATACAATTACTGGCCAACCTTCGCTCGCTTTTTCACGCGCACGTTGAAAAATTTGCCGGATTTGGCGCTCTGTTTCTCCGACATACTTATTTAGAAGTTCCGGGCCTTTAATGTTTATGAAGAAGCTGCGTGCTTCCTTGTCTCCCGATAGGACAGCTACTTTTTTTGCTAGAGAATTAGCAACTGCTTTCGCTATAAGCGTCTTGCCGCAGCCTGGTGGGCCG
>DMOB01000295.1:0-7122 GCA_003452475.1 Acidimicrobiaceae bacterium
CCTTACTAAGACTTTAGCTGGGGGTATGGACCCGGCTGAAGTAGGGCCCATGGTTCTAGACGCCGTGCTTAACGATAAATTTTGGATACTAACTCATCCAGAAATGGCTGCCGTAACCATGCGCCAACACCAAAGCATGGTTGATACTCAAAAATTGACGCGATAATTTTTTCGCAAGAATATCGGTAATTAAAATTCTCGTATTGTTCGAAAATCTAAAATAGGCTAGAAAAAACAGTAGGCTACATAATCAGTGACTGTCACTAGTGGTATTCGTGATCCAACGGTATGGCAGGTTTATCCGGCTAATAGTGCTCCGAGTATTGTTCCTCAGTCACTAACTTATCGACGGAAACTTCTCTGGGTAATAGCCTTTGCTGTCTTGGGTTTCGGCTCGCTGATGACGCTGGTTACCGCTGCTTTGCCGACAATCGCTGAGGACCTCGATACTACGGTCACAAATGCTGGGTGGATCCTAACTGGGCTCATGTTGGCAATGGCAATTGCTACTCCGGCAGGCGGAAAACTCGGAGATATCTATGGGCACCGCCGCATATTCCTTATTGGCGTGATTGGAATGACAATCACAATGGTAGCTACTTACTGGGTTTGGAGTATCGGGGCGTTTATTTTTATACGCGTTCTTTTTGGGCTAAGCGGAGCGCTCATGATGCCAACTGGAATAGCTCTGTTGATGCACGCTTTCGGTTCTGCTGAACGGGCAAAAGCAGTTGGCTGGTTTCAGTTCGCCATGACTGGAGCTCCGACGATCGGAGTCGTCGCTGGAGGGCCGCTCTTAAATCTGTTTGGGTGGAGAGCAGTTTTTTTGGTTTTCGGGGCAATCAGCACCGCCGCTGCGCTTGCAGCCTTGTTAGTGGTGAAACCGATCCCGAAGGGGTTACGAGCGAAGATCGATTGGCTTGGAACTTTCCTTCTGGCTATCGCAACGCTATTGGTTTTGCTAGCAATCACTCGTGTACCCGTGCTTCTCGGGAACGACCGTCAAGTCGCCAGCGACCCTACTTTGCTAGCGATGCTAGTTGGAAGTTTTTTGCTGTTCTGGGTGTTCGTACATTGGGAAAAGCGGATAGCAAGCCCGTTGCTCGACATGCGCTTGTTTCAGAAACGAAGCTTTTCTCTTCCGCTTCTTTCGGCGGCCTGCAACCAGTTTGCCTATATGGGTGCGTTCATAGTAATTCCTGGTGTGCTGCAGGGTCCGTATGGTTATTCCGTTGGAGCCGCCGCAATGCTGATGGTTCCGCGTCCAGGTATCTTCGCACTGGCTTCTCCAATGGGCGGTTACCTGGTCACGCGTGTTGGGGCACAGAAGCCAATGTATTTTGGAACCACAGCCATGATCGGATCAATGGTGGCTTTCGCGTTAGGTAGCGAGCCAGGAGGTGTTGGCTTAGCAATATTAATGATTGGACTTATGCTCTCCGGTGTTTCTGCTGGGATCGGGACACCTGCCTATCAAACGCTTGTGGCGAACTCTGTAGAGGATCAGGATTTGGGAATTGCCAATGGAATGAACCAGACGGTTATGTTTATTGGAATGATTTTGGGAATTCAATCAATGCTCGCTATAGCTGGCAGCGACCCATCTACTGAACGTCTTCGTGCAACGTTTATCTTTGGTGCCTCAATAGCAGCATTAGGCTATATAGCTCCTATATTCACAGGACGTCGCCGAAGTTAGAGTAGTTTATTTCTGCGATGAGAAAATTTTTCGGGCAGAATATGGTCCATGTCCTTACGCCTGACAGATTATGAAACCTTAGAAATCGAACCTAACGGTGAAGTCCTTCGAATCTGGCTCAACCGTCCAGAGTCAAGGAACGCACATAATCAGCAAATGATTAAAGAGGTAGGAGATATCTTCCTGGCTCTTAATGCTCAAACAGAGTTTCGGGTAGCTGTCCTTGGAGGGCGCGGGAAGTCATTTTGTGCGGGCGCAGACAGAAAAGAAACTTTAAAAGCAACATCTAACGATGTTGAAGCTCGTTACAGAGGTCAGCTTGGACGGCGAGCTGTAAGAGCTATCGAAGATTGCGAAGTGGTGACGATCGCGCGAGTTCATGGGCACGCAGTTGGCGGCGGTTGTTGCTTTTCTACTTCTTGTGATTTCAGATTAGCGACGGCTAACACCGCTTTCTATGTTCCTGAGGTGGAGCTGGGAGTTCCGTTACCGTGGGGAGCTACTCCTCGGTTGATCAGCGAAGTCGGTGCATCTAGGGCTAGGCAGATGGTCATGTTAGCCGAACGTATAGATGGAGATTTGGCCAAGCAATGGGGGTTAATTCATGAAGTTGCTGTGGACGAAGATCTACTTGACGAATTAGTGAGCGAATGGGTAGAGCGATGCCTAGCGTTGCCTCCGCTTTCCGTTCATATGGCCAAGTATCAGATGCGCGGTTACGCGCAAGTTAGTCGGCTCGGAGACATATCAGAGTTCGATGGAGATGCCTCTGCTCTAGCAATGAGAAGTGATGAGGCGAAAGCTCGATTTGGCAGTTTCGGTAGTGGCTAGAAGAGCCTAGTCAATTCCGAGCATCAATTTTGGAGTACGCCTTTTTCATTGCTAGAACCCCTTCGACTGCTTTTGGGATACCACCGTAGATAGTCATTTGAACCATTATCTCCTCAACTTCTTTTCGTGAGAGCCCGTGATTCAAAGCAGCTGGGATATGAAATGCAAGTTCATCGATCCGGCTCAGAGCTGTCAGAATCGAAACAACCACGAGACTACGATCTCGTCTAGAAAGTTCATCGCGTGACCAGACGTCGCCGAAAGCCCAGTTGTATGCAATAGCTCCGACTTCTCCCAGATGATCTATAAAATTTTTGTAGTCCTCATCTAAATTTTCTGAGCAGCGTCCGTCGGTAAGTGTTTTACGCACACTATGGGCTCGTAGACGTCGTTCCTGATCATCTAACAGCGCGCTCGGCTTCCGTTCGGGCAGACGCTCAACGCCATCTATGATTCGGAAACGTTCTTCGACTATTCGGGTTGCCTGCATAGCCATTGGAAAGCCCGCGTACGCTGCAACATGAAGTAAAACTTCTTCAATTTCACTTCGTTGTGCACCATGGTTTAAGCCAATCATTGTGTGAACTGAGAGCTCTTCGGTGCTCCCAATCGTGGCTAAAACACTAATCACGATAAGGCTGCGATCTCGCCGGCTTAGTTGGGGGCGAGCCCAAACATCACCCATAACTACATCGAAAGCAAAACTACCCAAAGCTCCGTGTTGGCGGCGCATTGCTCGAGCCCCTCTCTCAGGATCATCGACAGAGCCAGCCATAAAACCATCGAAAACCTCTAGGGCATCACTGTGTCTTTCTTCGTAGCTGCGAGACTTCATTGTTATTCCTCCTAGATGAGTCAGAACTCTTGATCAGAACCTAGTGCAATGCGATATAGGCGCGCTCCTTCTTCTTCGTTCGCTAATTTAGGTAACGTAAATACTGGCCCTTGGAAATATGTGGAAAATTTAGTGCTATGACTGTGGATAATGTCGATGTATTTGAGTAACTGAGAAGTACTCTCAATAGCAGATCAGCTAAGGATGAAAATTTAACTGATCTGGAGCTAAGCGACTGAGCTAAGGGGCAAATGAGGGGTTTAGAAGGAATCCAAGTAGTTGAGATCGGTCAAATGGTTGCTGTCCCGTGGGCAGCCAGAATTATGGCTGATCTAGGAGCAGATATAATAAAGCTTGAGCCGCCTGAGGGAGATCAATCTCGCTATAGAGGTCCTTATGGCGGTGAATTTGATATCAATGCGAGCGGCCTATTCGTCAGTTTAAATTTCAATAAACGCAGTGTTTCGATCGATTTAAGTACTGATTCAGGAATGGACCGATTACATAGCCTGCTAGGTGACGCTGATCTTTTGATTCATGATTTGGCGCCGAATTTGGCAGACTCTCTTGGTTTAGAAGAACTCTCACTTCGCACTCGGTACCCATCAATGGTCACCTGTTCTGTTACACCCTTTGGGCGTTCTGGGCCATACTCTGGCTATGAAGCAGAAGACCTTCAGGTAATGCATGGTGGGGGCTGGGGATGGCTTACACCTGGAGGTTCTGATCGCCCCGAGCTGCCGCCTTTAAAGCCTCATGGGCAACAAGCTGGGTTTCAGATTGGGTTTGCGGCGGCGACGGTCGCACTCGCAGCGGTTGATAAAGCGCAACGAACTGGAACTGGTGAACACATAGATTTTGCTGGGATGTCCTATATAGCGAGCATGTTAGAAGCAGGCTTCATTACCTATACCTACACTGGCCAGATACCTGGACGTATTGGGACAAGAGTTCTAAATCCGTGGAAAATACTGCCGACTAAAGATGGGCGTATCTTTGTTGTATGTGTTGAAGATGATCAATGGCGCCGACTTAAAGAGATAATGGGACACCCAGAGTGGGCTGAGATGGAAATATTTGATACTCAGCAAGGAAGATCAGATGCAGCCGATCTTTTACATCTTTGGCTAGCGGAATGGATAGCTCCTCAAAAAACTGCAGATCTGTTTCATCTTGGCCAAGCTAATAGAGTCGCTTTCGCGCCCGTGAACACTATCGCTCAGATGGCTTCCGATCCGCACCTTGATGATCGTGAGTTTATTGTTAACTTAGATCAACCAGGTATGGGAGTTCTCAGAATTCCCGGACCTCCAAGTAGGTATAAGAATCCTTGGTGGTCGGTTCGTTGCCCTGCTCCGGCGTTAGGGAATGACCAGACAGCTGGTTTCGAAACAAGCCGACCGGCTAATCAGATTGATCTTAAAGCTATTAAAGCGCGACCGCTTGAAGGGATAAGAGTAGCAGACTTTTCATGGGTCTGGGCTGGCCCATTCTGTGGACTTCATCTAGCCCATTTAGGAGCCGAAGTTATAAAAATCGAATCTGCTGAAGCCCCTGATTTAGGGCGACGATTACCCTTACACGCAACTGATTGTGAAGAGGGGCCGGATACGAACGGGTACTTTAACCAATGGGGACAGGGAAAAAAGAGCATAAGAATTGATCTTTCTACTGACAAAGGCAAATCGATAGCGAAAGAGATAGCGCTTAAATGCGATGTTGTTCTGTCAAACTTTGGGACTGGAGTAATGGACCGGTTTGGCATGGGGTATAACGACTTGGTAGCCGAACGAAGTGACGTTATTGTCGCGACGATTAGTGGTTATGGGCAAGAAGGCCCTTACAGCAAATATATAGGATACGGACCTACTACGGCACCGTTGTCAGGCTTGTCATCGCTTACTGGATACGAAGGAGGAGACCCGGAAGAAGTGGGAGTAGCTCTTGGTGACCCGGCTTCAGGTATCGCAACAGCGTTCGCTATAGTCGCTGCGCTTGCAGCGCGACGTCGAACTGGAGAGGGACAGAACATCGACACCTCTTTGTGGGAAGCAACGACAGTTTGTGTAAACGAAGGATGGATGGAATGGCTCCTTACAGGAAACGAACCGAAAAGAATTGGCAACCATGATCCATTAATGTCACCCCATAACCTATATCGATGCCTAGGTGAAGATAGCTGGGTAGCCATAGCATGCCGTACTGATAAAGAGTGGGAGAAGCTGTCTGATATTATTGATTTCGGTAGGGACGAAAGTATGTTTTCGACTGCTTCAAAGCGTAAAGAAAATGAGACAACTATTGATGATCTGATAAATGAATGGACACAAAGTCAAGATCAATGGCATGTTACTGAGCTTCTGCAAGCAGTTGGTATCCCTGCGATGCCGTCGCTCAATGCCAAGTCTTTGGAACAAAACCCTCACCTTAATGAACGTGGGGTTATCGAACGGCTCCCTCACTCTGCGGTTGGAAAAAAAAGTCACGTCGGTGTGCCGTGGCTGTTGGATACTGCCACAAACGGAGTGCTGCGTTCGGCGCCGCTATTAGGCGAACACACCATTGAAGTGCTCACGACAGTGCTGGAAATGTCTGAAGCAGATATTTCCGCTCTAACTGAAGAAGGGATCTTGAAATAGTGTCTGGTTAATAGCGGTAAGATAAGGCTAGATAAATTTATTGCTAAAGCGTGTGGGATCGTTTGACAAGTTGGGGGAAGTGAAGTGAGCGAATTATTAATTCGTGGGGGCACACTTATCGATGGCACCGGACGCGCCAGACGTCGCGCTGATGTGATGGTTGATGGCGGCGTAATCACTGAGATAGGTTTGTTAGGGGGCCGTAAAGCTAAGCGCATAGTTGAGGCTGAAGGTCAGATAGTTAGCCCAGGGTTTGTGGATGTTCATACCCATATGGATGCACAAATTGCCTGGGACCCAATGGGTGAGAGTTCATGCTTTCATGGAGTAACGACTGCCGTAATGGGAAATTGCGGATTTACTCTCGCACCAGTTCGCTCAGATGAACGACATCTTGTAGTTCGTAATCTTGAAAGGGCTGAAGATATATCTGCAGAAGCCATGGCAGCTGGTATCGACTGGTCTTGGGAAACTTTTCCAGAATATTTAAATTTTGTTGATAGAACGCCTAAAGGAATTAATTATGCAGGCTATATCGGTCATTCAGCATTACGAACGTGGGCTATGGGTGAAAGAGCTTTTGAAGACTCTGCCAACGAGGATGATCTTGCCCTGATGGTAGGGCAGCTTCGTTCGGCAATGAAGTCTGGTGCCATGGGTTTTACAACCTCGGTTTCTGTAAATCATGCGACTTCTGATGACCGACCAGTTGCAAGTCGAATGGCCGATTGGTCAGAAGTAGAGCTATTGGTTTCCGAGATGGGGAAATTAGGTGCTGGGATTTTTGAACTAGCTCACCACCATGATCTTCGTTCTCGAGACCTGGAGAAACGCGAATTGTATATCAGTCGTTTGGTAGAACTTGCTGTACGAACCGGGGTGCCATTCACTTATGGAATGCTTGCTGCCGGTAAAGGTGACTTAGGGTGGAAACCTGTCGTTGAACTTTTAGACAGAATAAATTCTGCAGGAGGAAGGTCTTGGGCTCAGGTGCATACTCGCCAATTTGGAGTACTGCTATCCTTTTCAACGCAGCTTCCCTTTGACTCGCTTCCAATATGGAAAGAACTCAGGAAAGCCACTCTAGAAGATCAGTTATTGGCGCTGAGAAATCCTGA
>DMOB01000179.1:0-13056 GCA_003452475.1 Acidimicrobiaceae bacterium
TGTTGCCGGTAATAAAGACGTCATCAATTTTTTGCGAAGTTCGGCACTTACTCCGAGCACAATCAAAAGTTCGATTATTAACAGTGGGACTGTTATCAGCCAGTCTGCATATCGGTAACCCTCATTCATTTTCATTTCGCCGAAATCTGACCAAATTCGGAAGTAGTGATAGCCAGCTATGCCGACGACGACTGCAGAAACTGCGACGGCTGATCGGTACTGGTCTTTGACGGCTTTGAGTTGGGTGAGAAAATAAACGAATGCGCCGAACATGACGGCAGTGCCAAAAGAAAGCACGTTATAAACCAGAGTGAACTGATTTTCGCTGAGTAAATCAATGGGATTCATGAAGGGCTCCTAATACTTCGCCGTGTGGAAAAGGCTAATAGCGTTTGGGTAGCAGCCGGTCGAATTTTTTGGCTTTACTTCTAGGATTTTGTAATCAACGTTCGTAGCTTTAAGGCTGCGGTGATGCTTCTAATCCTTTCAGATGGGCGAAGTTTCGCGTGCCGTGTCATGAAGTTCTAATATTTTGTCAACTCGCGTGAGAGTCTAAATCGTTTGTGGCTATATGAGTATGAGCGAAGACGCTCCGGCCACAAGTCTCCCCCCGTCTTTACATAGCGATAGGTAGTAATCCGCTGCAAGACGGTACCTGCTCATCCCCAAACTCAATCGAATAGCATAAAGAAGAGATGCGGTTTAGCTCGACGCGGGAGCGACGTATGAATCAACCTCTGCTAGAACTAAAATGTGTGTATGGAAGAGAGTGACCGCAACACGATAATCAACTTCAGGTACGTTGGCGCGCTTTTAATGGTCGTAGCACTGATCTTGTCTTTTATTGCGGAGAAGTCGCCACTGCCTCAGGGCATCATCTTTTTCATGGGTCTTAGTGGATTCGTTCTTATGGCCATTAACAACATTAAAGGCGCACGCTGAAGTATGTAAAAGCCGGGAGTCACGACTCCTCCCGTTGTCTAAGGCATGTTGGTGGGTCAACATAGATAGAGCAATTGTTGCTGGCTCTTTAGCGTCCGCAAACAAAAGCTCAAGTCAGATCCCTGGATCATCTTGTTTAGACAAGACTGTTGTGCTGTTCGTTGACTTAGAAGCATCTGTGGGGCACCGGAGATTTAGCAATCTATTTTTGCGTTCTCTGAAGGTTCCTAGAACTGGGGACTAGTAGTGGTGAGCCCATCTAATAGCCCAAACTTGAAAGTCTTTGTCGAAGACAGTTAATGAAATAGAACTATGCAAACTTTATTCGCAGCGGCTGAGCTATCGAAGCAATAACCGTGCCTTCGATTGGAGGAACTGGTGCAAGGGGGATCAAACTTTCAGATCTGTCTAAAATAGCTTCCAAAATCACTCTTGCCTCGAGTCGAGCTAAATGAGCGCCAAGGCAATGATGGAGCCCCCAGCCGAAACTTAGATGAGGGTTTGATTCTCTAGAAAAATCAATAATGCCAGGATTTTCGAAGACTAACGGGTCATGATTTGCGGCCTCAACGCACAACAAAACGTTTTCATTTGCGGCGAGTTTTTGACCATAACGCGTGTGAGTTTTCGCAACTTTTCGGTACATGCTTCGAGTTGGACCAATAACTCTGAATAATTCTTCGACGGCCGTCTCAATATTTGCAGAGCGAAGGAGCGGAAGTAGATGCGGGTCGTGAGTAAGCAGACCTAGAGTGTTCATTAAGAAAGAGCTAGTGGTTTCGTGGCCTGCAAACAGGATGAGTGTGCAGGCTCCCACCAATTCTAAATCTGATAGTTCTGTGCCGGCACCATCAACTAACGCCGTCAAAAGAGTTCCTGATGGATGTTCTCGCTCGCGACCGATAAGCGCACCAAAAAAGTCCTGAAACTGGCTAGCGGCATCCATGGCGAGTTCAGGTGGGGTTAAATGAGGATCGGTCGCAAAAACAATTGTCGCTAAGTCATCAGACCAACGACAAAATTTGTCTAAGTCCCCGGAATCTACGCCCAAAAGATTAGCAATAATTAACGCAGGTAACGGACCGGCAAGATCTCGCCGAACATCAATTTCATCAGGCAACGCAGCTACAGTTTTGCTCACAACATCAGTTACCATTTTTTCAAGGGTCAGCACTTTTCTCGGAGTGAAAACATGCCTCATCGGGTCACGCAAGTGAGTATGGATAGGCGGATCGCGAAATATCATCCACCCACTAAGAAGCTCCACCACTCGCTGAAAAGCACTAGGACGGTTTGCTGCCACTCTTTCTAGCGGCGTCACTCGATCTGTTGATAGGAGCGTTCCGTCTCTGAAAGCTTCGCTGAGCTCCAAATGATTTAATATCACCCATGACCTGTGGGCCTCGCTCCATTGGATTGGGCCATCTGGCCTATATTTTGCCCAATAGGCATCAGGATTTGCGACAGAAGCTGGATCGTTTAAGTTGATGCCGTTCATTAGGCTCTAACTTAGTAGATATGCAGTCGTTGGAATAGAAATCTAAGGACCGTAGGTGCGAGTCAGGTCAAATGATGCAGTCGGTTGTTACTCAAACTAGAAGAAGCGAAGCTACCCGCTCACGAGCGATTCAGAAGATTAAATATTTTCGTGAAGTCATTTTTCGCTGATAACAGCTGGTCTGCGGATACAACTTGTGACCAATTGTCGCCTGTTTTTTTTAGTATGGCTGGTAATGATTCCACAGCATTCAGTTGTTCTGCAGATGCTTCGTTGCGGTGAATCATGGTGAGATTAAGACCGCTATCACGACAAGATGTTCGCCATGCGTTTCTACCAAACGGGTTCCAACCATGAGTTATTTCGCACAAAGAGCATGATGACTTTCGTGACACCTTCATCAGAGCGTAAGTTAGCTCGCCGCGAAGACCACTATCTGCATTGTAGATTCCGACGAATTCAACCATTCTTTTCGTAAATCGTACCGATGTTGCCGATGAGAAATTGCCAGTTTTCATTATGAAAGGGATTGTAGTAGCGGATTGTTGAGATCTTTATTCTGGTTCTTTGGAGATGTTAGTGTTACGGCCTTGGATCACTTATCTTAGATTCTGAGAACCGAAGCTGTTGAGGCCGCCGGTGGGTCTATTGCCGAAGGTAAGCGTATACCCGCAGAGAAGCCATGATCCTCTTTCTTCAAGGGATCAGGCGGCACTTAGGTATTTGGGAGATCGACGCCAGTATCGGTAAGGCCTGCGGAGTCCAGCCACGAAGAATTGCTCATGGGGCGAAGGTACCCACACGAGGGGCCTCTAAAGTGCGTTCCTAGAATCAAGGTGTGATCGTCGCAGCATCGCTCGGCGAAATGCCGGCGCATGGAAACTGCAGTCGACTTATCGATATCAGGTTTACCAAAGCAATAAGGGAATTCGAATTAAACGGGATGATGACAGACGCCTGTTATACGAGTTGCTAAGTAGTAACCAGAGTTTTTTCGAGCTATTCATCTCGGCTAAACGAAAGTATTAAGCGGACCCAGAGCCTAAAATTGCAAAATTGTCTCTCTGAAGGGGGTCCGTGGCTTAGAATCACGTCATGACTGAAGATGACTTTCGCGAACTGCTGACGAGTCAAGGCTTTGACGAGCCCAGTGAGTATAGCTATTCGGCGGGTTACTCAACCGAACTGCACACCCACGAGTTTGGTGCTCAACTCCTGGTCCTCGAAGGCGAATTCATCCTGGAACTTGATGATGGCAAGCACATCTTCAAAGCCGGCGAGACCTGTCAGGTGTCGTCGGGCACAGTGCACGCTGAGCACACGGGCGAAGTCTTTGCTCGCACACTCGTCGGCCGCACGCATTAACACCCAGAACTCTGCAGAACAATGGCCTAGTGTTTGGGACGCTTAGCTGCACTTGACGAGTTTAAAATATCTACGGTAGTCGCATCTGAGGACTGCGCTTTGCGCGTAGTTCTGTTAAAAAAGTTGAGATTAATAGGTTCCCAAAAATGCGGATATAGATACATCTAAGATAGGAAGCTTGCGGTCGCAGTCTTTGAGAACGCATAGCTAAGAATCACGAGATCTTAGCCAAGTAATTACTAGCAGGCTCGATTTAAACAAATGGCGCTTAGCTGCGTGTAAAGAAAGCTTGAAGACCTGGTTCCATTTTTGGTATGTCAATTTGAAATAGCTCAAGTAACACATTGTCTGGTGCTGGGCACATGATGTAGCGCCAGTTGTCGAACTCGCGAATGCCCGATCTGAATTTAACGTCATTTTGAGTTAGGCGTTCATGCAGACCTATTAAGTCATCAGTTTGAATGCCGATGTGGTGGTAGGTGCCAGATAACTCGCCTCGAGGCTCTTGGTCATAGATGTTGAGGCGGCCTCGCCCAATATTCATAAAAATATTTCGGGCACCGCCAAAGTCGCCGTCGTAGGCTACCGAGCCACCAAGGTTTTTGCAGTACCATTCTACAGTGGCGTCTATGTCGCTGGCAAAGATGTGAACGTGATGAAGGTCTTCCATAAAAATAATTCTAGGCCCCAGATATGGGCAAATGCTTTGGCCTTAAGCGCGATCTAAAATGAGAATAATCGGGCGCTACGCCCAATGTTCTTTCTTAGGTTTGTTCAAATTGGAGTATTACTTACGTCAAAAGAGCGGAATTAAATTGAGCCGTGTTAAGCGATGGCTTTCTAAGTATCTCAAGATGAGCAGCGACCAGCATCAGAATAGACCCTGCCGAGGAGCTATTCGACGCCCATTGCGTCGCAGCGGAGTGTCTGTATCTCAGTTAAGAGAAAATGATCCCAGTTTCGGGTCAACCGAACCAGGTGTTTGTATGGGAAACTAGAGGCATGACAAAAGAGACCCTTGATGTAGAACACTTATTTACCTTGAACTTAGATGTGTCCGATGGGGCTCGTGTCGTGAAGAACGGCCCTCAAGGAACCCGACTTGTTGCAAGCGTAGGCGGAGGAACCTTTTCCGGCGTGCGACTCAATGGGACGGTAGTTCCACCCGGCGGAGATTGGGTGACTAGTCGTAACAACAAAACAATGCAGTTAGATGTGCGGCTCTTGTTGATTACCGATGATGACGTCCCGATTCTCATGCAATATAAGGGAATCGGCAATCTTGAGACAGGAACCGTTACGTCCGCTCCCCAGTTCGAGACTGGCGGTGAACGTTATCTCTGGCTTAATGATGTGCAGGCGATCGGAAAGGGAACTCTCGGTTCCGATGGTGGCGTTAGCTACGAAATTTATTCAGTTATGTAAGACCACTATCGGTTGATCAGCCTCTGGGCGTTTTGGTGACTAGTTCGAAAGCAAAAATTTATTTGTAAGTCACAGAAAAAACTGATGGCTGGGCGTACGTCACGACAGTAAGGGGTTTTTTGTCCGTAGCTTGGGCGTTTCCGTTCCCGAGTTTCCAAAGCGGTAGGGCAATGCCAACGGCCAAGGCAGAGACGATTATCGAAGCAATGATCGCTATTGAGTAGCTGCCTGTTGCGTCTATCACCGCACCTGCTGCAATTGGGCCTATCAAGGCTCCGATTCCTGCGGATGTATAGAGAACACCCAAAACACCACCTAATCCACGAAGCCCAAATATGCCAGCTGCAGCCACTGGGCTAAGCGCTACGTAGCCTCCGTATCCAACACCCAAGAGCGCTGCGAAGGCCAGAAGAAGAATATAGTTTCCGCCGGCGAGTAGCCAAATGGTGTAGGCGACAGGTTGCACGCAAAAACATAAAACGACTAGAGGCAGCACACCAACACGTAATCCCAGAATCCCTAAGCCAAGGCGCCCTAAGACGCTGCCTAAACCAAGCGAAGTGATTAGAAAGGCTGCTGTACTTGAAGAAATTCCCTGTTCTTTTGCGTATTGAACAAGGAAGACAAATGGTACGAACAGTGCCAATGACATTGATAGGCCAGAAAAATACAATCGCCAGAAAACTAAGCGCTTGACTGCAGATTTAACTGCCGAGATACTTGCAGAAACGGGCGATGGGGGGGTAGGGGGGCGAAACGAAAGAAGAGCAACAACGAAATAAATGGCGACGCTGCCGATTCCCATTATTTCAAATGCATTTCTCCATCCTTGTGAGGTGATCAACCTTTCGCAAACTGGAACGAGTAGCAGAGTACCAAGCCCTATCCCTGCGGTGTTGAGTCCCAGAGCCAAAGTTCTATGTTTGATGAACCAGGCTCCGGTAGCCACGCTCATAGGGACCAGGTATGACCCAATACCAAGGCCAACGCCAAGACTATACGTAATGGTGCCAACTAAGAGACTCTGTGTTTGAGCTGTAAACCAGAGACCCCCTCCCATGAACAGGGCCCCGATTGCGATAAGGCGTCGCGCCCCAAATTTATCGGCTAGCGGCCCGGTAACTATCCCTAAGGCAAAGAACAAAAATGTAGTAACAGACATAAGCGCCGCTACCCCAGAAAGGCTCGCATCAAATTCCTCAACCATTTGTCCGACAGCTGTTGCGAATGAGTAAAAAATCCCAAATGTCCAGGCATTAATTAAACAGCCGGCGCTTGCGACTATCCACCCTCGCGCAGAGTCAGGGTTCTTTATTGAATTATTAGTGCGACTCATAAATTAGCTACCGCTGGACCCATCCGCCGGCGAAAGGAATCGCTTGGCCAACAAAAAAATCACTCTCGTTACTAGCCAAGAATGCTGCTAGTTGAGCATCTTCTCTTGAAGTCGCTAGGCGTCCTAAAGGCACCTGACGTTTCAAAGAGGATTTAAAGCTCTCTTGAGACGTGAGCTCACGAGGGTAATAGTCAGGATTTTCGACGTAGTTCTGAGCTATTAGGTTCATTTGGATATTCTGTGGTGCTATTTCGATTCCTACGGATTGCACGTAGCTAACTTGAGCGCCGCGCGCTGCGCTGTAGGCAGCGAGTGTTTTCATTCCTTTCAGAGCGGATGCACTTCCATACACAACTATTTTTCCTGCCTTACGCTCGATCATTTGAGGTAACACGGCTCTAGTTAGTCTGTGGAGCGGGTAGACCATTACATCAAAACATTCTGCAAAGTTTTCGTCATTAAGTTCGTGCGTTGGAATCCCCCCGAAGGAAGGCGCAGCTAAATTGATTACTAATACGTCAACTTGTCCGGTTGCTTCAATAAGAACAGCGGCTGCGTCGCTATCAACCAAATTGGAGTAGTCGGCGATTACCTCAGCACCTTCTTCCTTGAAAACTTCTATGGTCGGAGCCCCCATGAAGTCATTGGCGTTGGTAACAAGGACTCGTTTGTTTGCTAAGCGTTGGCTCATATTGACAGAGTAGACGTGAGGGCGCCGTTGTGCCGAGTGGATAGTGCTCTGATATTTGCATTCAGATGTACGAGCAGAAAATCGGAACGTGGGTAATGATGTTCTACCATTTCACACGAGGTATTTTTATGTTCGGTATAAGCTGTGGCTATGGAAATAGCATCCGGACTTGATTACGTCAAAAAGAATTCTAGGGCGATTTTAGCGACACAGCGTAAAGACGGCACGCCACAAATGTCTCCTGTGACGCTAGCAGTAGTTAACGAAACAATAGTGATGAGTACCCGAGAGACAGCAATAAAAACATGGAATCTGAGGCGTTCGCCGACTTCATGGCTCTGTGTTTTTCCAGATAAATGGCTGGGCCACTGGGTTCAACTTACTTGTACTGCGACTGTCATCAGTCAGCCAGATGCTATGGAACAGCTAGTTTCCTATTACAGAACCCTAAACGGTGAGCACCCTGATTGGGACGACTATCGACGGGCGATGGCGTTGGACCAAAGATGCATGATCCATTTCAAAATTGAAAGTGTCGGACCTGATAAGCAGGGATAATCAGGTAATGCCCACTAATATCTTTGTCTAGAGATCTCAAGACCCTGATTGTCTCGCCACGGTTTCCGCTAAAGACCGGCTAATTGAGTGATCTCGTTTGCCTAATTTCCTTCATGTTCCGATAGGGAACAGCAACAAAATTTTAGCGAAGGCACGTGAGGTTATTTGTTTTGGGGTTATGCATTTTATTATTACGATAATGGCCGATCAGTCGGTTGTATCGCAATAGGAAGGGTGCTCGATCCAGAGAGAGCTAAGTCGACAGCTGCAGCACAGGAACGCCCTTCAGCGATAGCCCACACGATAAGGCTTTGCCCTCTTCCCATATCTCCGCAGACCCAAATATTATCGACATTGGTTTCGTAGCTGGCATTGCGAACAACGTTGCTTCGGTCATCAAGGCTGATACCGACTTGGCTAAACAATCCGTTGTCTTCTGGCCCGGTGAAGCCCATCGCTAGAAAAACAAGGTCTGCTTCGATCTCGAAGTCTGAGCCCTTTATCTTTTGGAATTTGCCTTCCACCATTTCAACTTCATGGGCTGCGAGCCCTCGAAGGTTGCCTTCGTCGTCACCTAAAAATTTTTCAGTGTTGACCGAATAAAGCCGTTCACCGCCTTCTTCGTGTGCAGAAGTAACTTTGTAGGTCATTGGGAATGTTGGCCACGGGTTAGAAACTGATCGATCTTGAGGAGGCTGTGGCATGATCTCGAACTGTTGAATCTCCGCGGCTCCTTGACGATGAGCGGTTCCGAGACAATCCGCTCCTGTATCGCCGCCTCCAATGATTACTACTTTTTTATCCTTGGCATTCACCGGTACATCATCCACCAACATGTCACCCATTTGGGCCCGATTGGCCCAAGGTAGATATTCCATTGCCTGGTAAATACCTACAAGCTCTCGGCCCGGTATTGGAAGATCTCGTGCTCTTGTCGCTCCGCCGGCTAGAACTACCGCATCAAAATCATCCATCAGGGTTTCCACGGTGATGTCGGTCCCAATGTCGGTGTTTGTTCGGAAGACAGTTCCTTCTGTTTCCATTTGATTTACTCGACGGTCTATCTGTCGCTTCTCCATTTTGAATTCGGGAATCCCATAACGAAGTAAGCCGCCAATTCGATCTGCTCGCTCGAAAACCGTCACGTCGTGGCCAGCGCGAGTAAGTTGTTGCGCCGCCGCTAGTCCTGCTGGTCCTGAACCGACCACAGCAACAGACTTACCCGACTTGGAGGTAGGAAGAATAGGTTTTACCCATCCGAGATTCCATGCCTTGTCAATTATGGCCACTTCGACTTGCTTAATCGCGACCGGGTCTTGGTTTATCCCTAAGACACACGCGCCTTCGCATGGAGCTGGGCAAAGTCTCCCAGTGAACTCTGGGAAGTTATTCGTAGCGTGAAGCCGTTCAATAGCATCCTCCCAGCGATCCCGATATACGAGGTCATTCCAATCAGGAATTATGTTGCCCAGCGGACATCCGTTGTTGCAGAAAGGTATTCCACAATCCATGCACCGACTCGCCTGTTGTTGAAGTTTTTCGTCGCTGAAGTCCTCATGGACTTCGTTCCAATCCATCAGGCGAATTTGGACCGGTCTCCGAGACGGAAGTTCCCTCTGATGCTTTAAAAAACCTTTGATGTCAGCCATGCGTAAGTGTTTTCCGGTATGTGGTTTGAGTATTGGTCATTGTGGGGTCCTTCTAGCGAATCGAAGCTGCCATAATGGCTTCTTCCACGTTGCGCCCTTGCTCTTCTGCGCTGCCGATTGCCTCGAGAACTCGTCTGTAATCTTTTGGCATAACTTTTTTAAAGTGCCTACTATTTTGGTGCCAACGCTGAAGAACCTGCTCGGCAATAGCAGAACCAGTTTCTTGAGCGTGATGTCCCAGAAATTCTCTTATGAATTCAGTATCTTCTTCAGATAAAAATACTTCTAAATCAACCATCTCGGTGTTAAGGCTTCGGTGGAAAATGCCTTGAGGGTCGTACACATAAGCCATGCCGCCGGACATTCCTGCGCCGAAATTTCTTCCAGTTGGACCGAGGATAATTACTTTTCCTCCGGTCATATATTCACAAGCATGATCTCCAACTCCTTCGACAACTGCAATCGCGCCTGAGTTTCTAACGCAGAATCGTTCGCCTACTATGCCCCGAATGAAAACTTCTCCGGCAGTAGCACCGTAAAGCAGGACGTTTCCAGCAATGATGTTGTCTTCTGCGACGAAGTCGATGTGAGATGATGCAGGTGGCCTAATAATGAGTCGGCCTCCAGACAGTCCTTTGCCTAGAAAGTCATTTGTGTCGCCTTCCAGACGCATAGTCATACCTGAAGGAATGAAAGCTCCGAGGCTCTGACCGCCAGAACCTGTCATGTTGATTTCAATTGTGTCTTTAGGAAGCCCTGAACCCCCATAAATCTTGGTTATCTCATGCCCTAGTAAGGTGCCTACGGTGCGATGTATGTTTCGTACTTCGGTATCGATAGTAATTTTTTCTTTATTCTGCAATGCGGGTCTCGCTAGCTCGATCAATTTTTGGTCGAGCGAGTTCGCTAGACCATGATCTTGCTCTTTGGAACAGAAGCGAGTTTGTTCCCAAGGAGATGTGGGAATGTGGAGGAGCGGTGATAGGTCTAAACCATCGGCTTTCCAATGTGAAATGACTCTATCCGGCGCTAAGCGGTCGACCCTGCCAACGGCTTCATTGATGGAACGGAACCCGAGCTCAGCTAAGTACTCCCGGACCTCTTGAGCAATGTATTCGAAGAAGTTGACTACGAACTCTGCTTTTCCAGAAAACCTCGATCGCAGTTCCTTGTTCTGAGTTGCTACTCCTACGGGACAAGTGTCTAAATGGCAAACCCTCATCATTACACAACCAGACACTACGAGTGGGGCTGTGGCGAATCCAAATTCTTCAGCTCCGAGCAAAGCTGCGATAATTACATCTCGACCGGTTTTTAACTGACCATCAGTTTGGACAATGATTCGATCGCGTAAACCATTGATTAATAAAGTTTGTTGGGTCTCTGCGAGGCCTAGTTCCCATGGCCCTCCGGCATGTTTCAAAGAAGTTAATGGTGATGCTCCCGTACCGCCGTCATGGCCGGAAATCAGAACAACATCAGCTTTAGCTTTGGAAACGCCTGCGGCGACGGTCCCAACGCCCACTTCGGCTACGAGTTTCACATGGACTCGTGCGTCAGGATTGGCATTTTTGAGGTCGTGGACCAACTGTTTCAGATCTTCGATTGAGTAAATGTCATGGTGAGGTGGTGGCGAGATCAGCCCAACACCAGGGGTTGAATGGCGAGTTTTGGCGATCCAAGGCCATACTTTTGCTCCGGGGAGTTGCCCGCCTTCTCCTGGTTTCGCTCCTTGAGCCATTTTTATTTGAATATCATCAGAGTTAACTAAATATTCTGATGTGACACCGAACCTTCCCGATGCAACTTGTTTGATAGCTGATCGTCTGAGATCTCCGTTTTCGTCTGGAGTGAAGCGGTCTGAGTCCTCGCCGCCTTCGCCAGTGTTAGATTTCCCACCGATCCGATTCATCGCGATGGCGAGTGTCTCATGTGCTTCAGCGGATATGGAGCCATAGCTCATGGCACCAGTAGAAAAACGTTTGAGGATTTCGCTCGAGGGCTCGACTTCTTCTATAGGGATGGGGCCGCTTTCAGAAGGTCTCATTGTCAGGAGGCCTCTAATAGTTGCTAACTTTTCTGATTGTTCATCTATTAGCTCAGTGTATTCTTTGAATAAATCATAGCGACCAACTCTTGTTGCATGCTGAAGCTTGTAGACAGTTTCTGGATTGAACAGGTGATGCTCGCCTTCTCGGCGCCACTGGTACTCTCCGCCAGCCCAGAGTTCGCGATGAGCTAGCTTTTCTGGGTGCGGCTGGTAAGCGAAAGCATGTCGAGAAGCCACTTCTTTTGCTACTACGTCTATATCGATCCCACTCAACTTTGATTTTGTTCCTAGGAAGTAAGCATCAATTAGTTCCTTTGAGACACCTACTGCCTCAAATACTTGAGCGCCCGTATAGCTAGCAACAGTCGATATTCCCATCTTCGACATAATCTTCAGAATGCCTTTAGAACAAGCTTTTATATAGTTGCGGAACGCTTGCTCCTCAGTAATTTCGTTAATAATTCCTTCCTTGATCATGTCACTAATTGATTCGAAGGCAAGATATGGGTTTACGGCTCCTGCGCCGTAACCGAGGAGTAATGCCATGTGGTGAACTTCTCGAGCGTCACCACACTCGACAATTAAGCCAACCTTGGTTCTCGTCTGTTCACGAATTAGATGGTGATGTACAGCTCCGGTTAATAGCAGCGATGGGATGGGGGCTTGGGTTTCATCGCTGAATCGATCCGAAAGCACGATAATTTTTGCACCATCTTCAATGGCTTTCGAAACGTTTTTTTGAATATTCTCGATAGAAAGCTGCATGCCAGGCCCACCATCAGCGACTGGATACAGGCCATCGATAGTGAAAGATTTAAAATCTGGGTTCTCAGATGATTCGTTTAGATAGGTAATTTTTGCTAAGTCTTCGTTTGAAAGAACTGGGTGTGGAATCACTATTTGCCGGCAAGAATCAGGTCCTGGTTCCAGGAGGTTTGTTTCCGGGCCGAGGACCGAAGAGGTCGAAGTTACTAACTCTTCTCTGATGGCGTCGAGAGGAGGGTTGGTGACTTGCGCGAATAGTTGGACGAAATAATCGAATAGCAACCGAGGACGGTCAGACAATACTGCGATGGGAGTGTCGGTTCCCATTGACCCGAGCGCTTCCCCGCCTGTTCGAGCCATGGGCGCCATAAGGATCTTTAGCTCTTCTGAGGTGTACCCAAAAGTCCTCTGGCGTTTAATCACTGAGGCGTGTTGAGGATTTAAGGGGAATCGAGGGGGTAAGTCGTCAAGATGTAAGAGACCTTCTTGCGACCAATCTCCGTACGGATGCTCTTTGGCCAATGTCTCTTTTAACTCTTCATCACCAACAATTCGACCTTGGGATGTGTCAACTAGAAACATTTTCCCCGGCTGTAGACGGCCCTTTTGAACGATTGCTGACTGGTCTATATCGAGGACGCCAACTTCAGAGGCCATGATAACCAGGCCTTTGTCAGTTACCCAGAATCGTGAAGGACGGAGTCCGTTTCGGTCTAAGACAGCGCCGATGACCGACCCATCAGTGAAAGCTATCGAAGCCGGCCCATCCCACGGCTC
>DMOB01000016.1:0-3131 GCA_003452475.1 Acidimicrobiaceae bacterium
CCCTCGAGTGCCGCCGTTAGCTGGGTGATGGCGCAGGAAGCGGCTCCCGCAGCCCCCGGAGAAGAAGGAAAAGATCCACTTTTTACCCAAGTCTGCAATGACACAGAAGCCTCTTTTAGGCTTTCTAAGCCGAATCCTGGCAGTGGAGCTATCTCCCCGCTACCAGAAACGTTGTCTTGAGTTGCAGTAACAACTAATATCTCACGTTTTTCGATTTTTCCGTGAGCAGTAAGTAACGGTGTTCGAAGTTGAAGCTCATCACTAGTAAGGCTGAGCTTCACTTCAGAGCCTTTATGATTAATTCAGACACAAATTTTGGCTGTTCAAGGTGAGCTGCGTGTCCGGCATTCGGAACTAAATGCACTTGTCCATTTGGGAAAAGTTGATTCATTTCTTCCGCTAAGCGTGAAAACTTTGGGTCTTCTTTTCCTGCAATTAGATGTACGCAGTTAGTAATTAGGTGAAGGAAATTGTGTAACGGCGGCATTGAGCCGACTCCGCTTCCTCGAAGACTATTAGCTAAACCTATCGACGAGTTTGCTAGCCGCTGCTCTCGGCTTTTTTCCCACCTAGCAGGTCCGATTCGCTTTTGAAGACTTTCCCAAATCGGTAGCTGCATCCATTGATCTACAAAAACTTCGAGACCAGCACTTTCTATCAATGAAGCTAAATCTGAATCAGAAATTTTTCGGATCAACGCCTCGTTACTATTCATGCCGGGACTAGTTCCGATCAGAAATAAGGACTCAACCGTATTCGAAAACGCATGAGCGAGGGAGAGAGCTATTCTGCCGCCGAGCGAATAGCCGATGAAATCAGCTTTTATAGCGCCTGCATGGCGCATGATGCCTTGTAGGTGAGCAATATTGCTTTCTATTGTGTAGTGGTTTACCTGTTGAGGAGAATCAGACTTCCCGTGCCCAATTAAATCGACACTTAAAACTGTTCTGTAGGGAGCAAGTGCTTCACATAAATGGCTCATGGTAGATGAGCTCCCGGTGAAGCCGTGGATTAGTATAAGAAATGGCCCTGTTCCAGTTGATTCATAGGCCAATGAGATGTCATCGATGTCTACTTTGTGCCTCATAAACAATCAGTTGCCGCGCTTACCGAAGATGTAATCTGATGGTGTTGTTTGAGGTTTGCATCTCGATCGACCATAATCTCAAGAATTCGCAAGCCTTTGGTGGAACGCTTTAAAGCAGCCCTAAGTTCGGATAGGGAAGAGATTGCGGTGTAGTCAGCTTGAACGACTTTCGACAAGTCTTCGACCGAATGCTTTTGTGGTGTTGTAAATAATTTTTCAAAATTTTGAGCATCAAGGTTTTCTACTATGGGCAGAAAAGAGAAAATCCCTCCGCCGTTGTTATTAGACACCACGATTGTGAGGTCGATATTGTGTTGCGAAGCAGCCAACAAACCGCTGACGTCGTGAATAAAAGCTAGGTCGCCTGTAAATAGAATGGTAGTTCTCCCGGTTGAGGCTACTCCAGCAGCTGAAGAAATCAGTCCGTCAATTCCGCTTGCCCCTCGATTACCAAAACACGTTAAGTTGGAGGAGTTGGCCTCGAAAAAAGAGTCGATATCTCGAATTGGCATCGAGTTCGACACATATAGAACTGCCATGTCAGGAAGAATCCGTCCGAACTCCCGAGCTATCGATGCCTCAAGTAATGGTCCAGTATCTAAAACTTCATTAATCGCGGCGCTTGCCGCGTTGTCAGCTGCGACCCATTTTTTGGACCAATCTTGCGAGCCGCCGGTCCCAGACACCTGACCTAAAATTTCTGTGCTTGTGTCTAATAACGCAGTTACAGTTGTACTTGCATCAGTCCAAGCAACTCCATCGCCAATAAGTAAATGTTGAGGACGGTGCCGCTCTAGCCAAAGTCTCAGCGGTTTAGAAGTCATTGGCTGGCCAATTCGTACTACGGCTGTTGGTGCGTGACGCTCTCCCCAATTCGTCCGCAGTAAGTGGTCATAATGTGAAATAACATTGACTCCTGGAAGCTGACGCCTTAGTTGAGAGAGTGGTTCTGCTAAAAGAGGCCATCCGGTTTTGATGCAAAAGCTAGAGACAGCTTCTGACAGGTTCTGAGTCATCGGACCTGCTAGCACTAACCCATTCTCATGATTTGCAATGTTTTGAAGAGCCTCTAATACCTGGGAGTTAATCACACTTGCATGTCGAGTTAACACAATTGGCTTACTCGAAACTTTGGGTAAAGCTTGATTAATTGGTTCGAGTGGCTCCCGGAATGGCCAATTCAGGTGAACTGGGCCAGGGTGAGGCCCTGTCGCGATCTGAAATGATCGGGCGGCGGTTGATTGAAACCATTCAGGAGAAGCGTCATTAGCGATAGGGAGTTCACAGGCCCAACGAACATGCGCACCATAAATTCCCGACTGATTGATTGTTTGTCCAGCTCCTCGATTCTGGAGTTCTGGAGGGCGATCGGCAGTGATGACAATCAAGGGGATCTGACTGAAGTGAGCTTCAGCCACAGCGGGCAAATAATTTGCGGCTGCTGTTCCTGAAGTGCAAATTAAAACTACGGGCCGGTTTGAAGCCTTAGCAATACCGAGGGCCCAGAAACCAGCAGATCGTTCATCTAGGTGAACCATGACCTTAAAGCCAATAGTTTTTTGGGCACTTATCGCGAGAGCAGTAGATCGAGAACCAGGGGATACCAATATGTCAGTCAATCCTTGGTCAAGGAGCTCTGTAAAGAAAGCGGTGGCAGCTAGATATGGATCGCGCGTCATTCTGAAAGTCCTAGTACCCCGAGCAGGGCTTCAAATTTTATGCTTGTTTCGGCCAACTCATGAGAAGGAACTGATCCTTCAATTATCCCACCGCCGGCGAACAACATTATGTCGTCTTTCTGCATTAGCCCTGATCTCAACGCAACTCGAAATTCGCAAGCACCATTTAGGGTCAGCCATCCAACTGGGCCTGCGTACCAGCCGCGATCAAAACTTTCGTTATGGTTAATCCAGTCTTGCGAGGAACGTCTCGGTAAGCCGGCGACCGCTGGAGTTGGGTGCAGGTTTGAAACTAAATCGAGTGTGCTAGTGAAAGCTGTCAACTCACCGCCTATGGGTGTTGATAGATGTTGATTTCTTTTGAG
>DMOB01000074.1:0-8176 GCA_003452475.1 Acidimicrobiaceae bacterium
CAAAATTTCGGGTGCTTCGCCCGCGGTTTCGGCGTTTTGAATTGCTTCGTGGTCACAAATTTCGCTAAATAAACGATTCGCTGTTTGTGTAACGAGCTCATCAACAATTAGTTCGGTCATACTGGTAATCCTTGTAATCCCTTAGCTGCAACAGATCTGAGAATCTCGATAGTTCCACCGCGAATGGTATTACCCGGAAAAGTAACAATGCATTGTGACAACATTCGCTCAAACAAGGAATGCGAGTCCGGTGAATATTCGAGTTCGATCAATTGGACTAATTTTTCGATGACTTCCTGTTCGAATCGAGTTCCCATTTCTTTCACTAGAGAGGATTCGATAGAGGGTGCTTCTCCGCTGTCAATCAGTCGAGCGACTGATAATGACAGATTACGAATGCCCCAATATCGAGCTACGAGTTCACCAAACAGGTCTTGCACAGTCTGTTCAAGCGGTGTGCCCTTTGCCTCTCGTAACAGTTGTTCGATTGTGGAGAAAGGAGATAGCCACCTGTCAGGTCCACCTCTCTCGTATGCCATTTCAGTAGTGTTTTGATGCCATCCCATGCCAACATCTCCGACGACGTTTTCATCGGGAACAAATACGTCGTTGAAAGTTACTTCGTTGAAATGGTGACTGCCGTCTAAGAACGGAATCGGACTTATCTCTAGGCCATCTGACTGCAAATCAATTAGCAGCTGTGAAAGGCCAGCATGTTTGTTGCCGTCTTCCATCGACGAGGTTCTAAGCAGGCACACAAACCAATCATTTTCATGTGCTCCGGAGGTCCATATCTTCGTTCCGTTTATAAGCCATCCGCCGGTAGCACGTTCAGCTCTGGTGCTAACAGAGGCAAGGTCAGATCCGCTATCAGGTTCGCTCATACCGATAGAAAAGCCCAATTCGCCACGGCAGATAGCAGGTAAAAATCTTTTTCTCTGTTCGTCAGTTCCAAATTTAAGAATTACGCTGCCGGTTTGTCTATCAGCAACCCAATGATGGCCGACAGGAGCGCCCCATCGGAGCATCTCTTCAACAACGATGAAACGGTCAACCGCAGTCCGGTCAGAACCACCCCAAGCTTTAGGTAGAGCCATTCCGACCCAGCCACGTTCGGCCATTTTCATTGAAAAAGCCTTGTCCTTGCGTGCAGCCATCCCTAAGCATGGCTCGTGGGTGCCTGGAGCGAGCTCCGTTTTGAGAAACTGACGGACTTCGGCTTGAAGCGCAAGTTCGCTTGGGTTTAATTCGGTTGGAGTAAATCGCATCTCAGCCTAATTCCGATCCGACAATAGAAATGAATGATACGCAAGCACCTGGCCGTCCGCCAAGATTATGCGTCAGCCCGAGTGTTTTGCCCTCTTGGGAAACGGACGTTATTTGCCTTTCCGGGGGTGCCTCCTGTCGGAGTTGTAACCAACATTCGAAAAGCATCCTTAGTCCAGAGGCACCAATTGGATGTCCGAAACTTTTTAGCCCACCATCAGGATTAACAGGTAAATCGCCATCTAGATCAAATGTTCCGGCTAGTGCTTCCTTCCAGCCGAGCCCAGATTCTGCGAATCCGAGGTCTTCCATTAACACGAGCTCCGTAGGAGTAAAGCAATCGTGTACCTCAGCCATAGCAATTTGGTCTCGTGGGCTAGATATGCCCGCTTGACGATAAGCCTCATGCGCTGAAGCTACTACTTCTCTAAACGTTGTATAATCATATGTCGGATCTAGGCCACCGGTCGCAGGACCAGCGACGAAGCTTAGCGCCTTAACGTAGAGCGGTTTATCAGTGTATTTGTGTGCGTCTTCAGCGCGAACAATCACCGCTGCTGCCGAGCCATCTGAGACACCGGAGCAATCAAAAATTCCTAAAGGACCAGCCACTAATTGAGAGTCATTAATAGTTTCCTTAGCTACTTCTTTTTTGAATTGAGCGCGTGGATTAAGGGCTCCGTTCTTATGATTTTTCCAAGCGATTCGGGTCATGACTTCCTTCATCTGCTCATCGCCAACGCCATGTTTGTGAGCGTAAGCAGGTGCAAGAAGAGAAAAATTTGCAGGTGCGGTCGTAGCCGGAGATGTGCCATCGTCGGGAGGGCGATTGCCAGTGAGACCTGAATAGCCACTATCCTTAAGTTTTTCAACACCTATGGCCATAACCATGTCGTAGGCGCCTGAGGCAACTGCGTAGCATGCGTTGCGAAACGCTTCAGATCCGGTAGCGCACATATTCTCGACACGTGTCACAGGCTTGTAATCAAGTTGCAATGGCTTAGATAGTGTAAAACCGGAAATCCCAGAGCCGCTAGTGCCAAGCCAAAAAGCATCGACCTGATTCTGTTTAATTCCGGCAGATTCGTAGGCAGCAGTTGCAGAGTCAATAAGCATGTCATCAACTCCTTTGTCCCAATGTTCACCGAATGTTGTGCAGCCCATACCTATGATTGCAACTTGGTCTTTTATGCCGTGGGAAGCCATGTGGCCATACTCCAAACTTTGATGTTTGCCTCTACAGATCGTATTCTATGCGCGCAGCGAGGGCTGCGTTGGTTAACTACCTACTGACAGTAAAGCTTCTGAGGACAGGAAAACATTGTGAAGGAAACAGGAAAACTTTTTTGGGGCCATAGAGACGTAGTTCGTTCAGACTGGATTGACTACAACGGCCACTTTAATGCTGGGTATTACGCCGTATGTTTTGATGACGCAATTGAAACTTGGATGGACTACATAGGGTTGGGTCCAACACATCGAGAAGAATTTTCGGTCACGACGTTCTCCGCTGAGAACCACATCACCTACATACAAGAGGTTGCCGAAGGGTCGAATCTTTCTATCTCCACTCAGCTACTTGGTTTTGATCGGAAGAGAATCCATGCTCTGCAGACTATGTGGAATAGTGACGAAGAGTTCATGGCGGCGACCTGCGAGGTCATGTCATTACACGTTTCAGAAGAAACTAGAAGAGTTTCGGAAATGAATGAAGCTGTATACAAACGATTAGCGGAAATTTGGGTCCTTCATGGTGATCTTTTAGTACCCCCACAAGTTGGACATCAAATGGGAGTGCCAGTCAAATAAACCAACCTAGTACCGTAACTTGTGGTGAATTAGTTCTAAATTGCCTAAACCTTGGAGCGTGAATGAAATGTCGAATCGACTTAATGGTAAGTGCGCAGTAGTGACCGGTGGCGGAAGGGGAATAGGGAAGTCGATTGCGTTGGCATTCGCTCAAGAAGGCGCACGTTGTGTTATCACAAGTCGTCACATAGAAGATCTAATAGCGACAGCCGCTGAAGCACCAGAGGGATCATTGATTCCCTTAGCCTGCGACGTTGGAGATAGCGACTCCGTTGAGGGTATGGCCAAAATTGCCCTCAAAGAATTAGGAAAAGTCGATATTGTAGTTAATAATGCAGGTGTTCATGCCGCCGGTAAATTCGTAGATATCGATCCGGAAGTGTACTTGGACTTATACAACGTGAACGTGGTCGGCACAGTCCGCATTAGTCAGGCCTTTATACCTTCTATGATTGGTGTTGGCCGGGGCAATATTGTCAACATAGCATCGACAGCAGGACTGTTTGAGAGTCCTGGTCAGGCTCCTTATAATGCGTCTAAGCATGGCGTAGTTGGCTTAACAAAATGCATGGCACTGGAACTTGCCACGACAGGGGTGACTTGCAACGCGATTTGTCCTGGTTTCGTGGACACACCGATGCTTGATGGGTTCGCAGAGCTGATGAAGTCAGAAAATGAGGCCCTACGAAGCGAATTGTCAAAAAGAACTCCTATGAAAAGAATTCTCCAGCCAGAAGAAATAGCACATTTAGCCCTTTACTTAGCAAGCGATGAATCAGCAGGTATGACTGGTCAGACCATTGCTATTAGCAACGGGATGCGGATGGCGTAGTGAGAGTTAGCGACGAGTATATTGTCGCAGCGAAACGAGCGGGTGACAAGACCTCTAGCGACAAGGTTTTTAAGGAAACTGGCCGGTACTGGTCTGGTGGGTTTTGGCTTATCGATTCCGACTATGCACTTGTATACATTTTGGACGACGGAGTGGTCGTAGATGTCGAACAAAGAAAAGATCTCTCTGAATGGGGCCGCTTAGATTTTGGTTACAAAGCCTCTGACTCTATGTGGAGCGAAATCCTTCTACTTGCTGATCCAGCGGCAGCTAGTTTATCTATCGCATTTAGATCAGAGATTAGTCGGATAGGAAACCGAGACGCCTTCTGGCGTTACGCTCCATCTGCTGGAAGGATTCTGAAACTGCTTTCGACAGAACTAAAAAATGCTTAATGAACTGATTTCTAAGCAACGAATCTGTCACTGAAACTGCACTATGCAACACAGAATCTATTCGCCAAAGGCAGATCTTTAGAAGAAATGTATGCGGGTATATGCAGTTATGGAGTCTTCCGACGGCTTAGGGATCTAGGCTGTGTAGATGCCTGAATATAGATCAGTAACTTCTACCGGTGGCCGAAATCAAGCAGGGGCTCGGGCCCTTTGGCGAGCAACCGGAATGACCGATGAAGATTTCAAGAAACCGATTATCGCAATATCGAACTCCTTCACTCAATTTGTGCCTGGCCATGTTCATTTGAAAGATCTAGGCCAAATGGTCGCTAGAGAGATAGAGAGAGCTGGTGGTGTTGCCAAAGAGTTCAACACAATTGCAGTAGATGACGGGATAGCGATGGGTCACGATGGCATGCTTTACAGTCTTCCAAGCAGAGACCTGATAGCTGACTCGGTCGAATATATGGTGAACGCTCATTGTGCTGACGCCCTCGTATGTATAAGCAACTGCGACAAAATAACTCCAGGAATGTTAAACGCCGCCATGCGACTTAACATACCTACCGTCTTCGTGTCGGGCGGGCCGATGGAGGCAGGTAAAACAAAATTAGCTGAGAACAAAGTTGACCTTATCAGCGTCATGGTTATGGCTGCCGATGACAGCGTTAGTGACGAAGACGTTACTGAGATGGAAATGGCTGGCTGCCCGACCTGTGGCTCATGCTCGGGAATGTTCACAGCCAACTCAATGAACTGTCTGACGGAAGCGCTGGGTTTATCTCTTCCAGGTAATGGCACAGTCGTTGCAACTCACTCTGACCGAAGAGAGCTATTTCTAGAAGCAGGCAGAGTGGCTGTAGATTTATGTCACCGGTATTATCGCGATAACGATGAATCTGTGTTGCCAAGAAATATTGCTACCGTTGAAGCATTTGAAAATGCGATGACCTTAGACATAGCGATGGGTGGGTCTACGAACACCATTCTGCATTTATTAGCGGCAGCGCAAGAAGCAGAAGTTGACTTCACAATGGCCGATATTGATCGACTATCGAAGAGAGTGCCCAACGTTTGCAAAGTCGCTCCAGCTACTGAATTTTTTCACGTTGAAGACGTCCATAGAGCAGGTGGCGTTATAGGAATCCTCGGCGAGTTAGACAGAGGAGGGCTAATTAAAACTGCGGTTTCCACTGTGCACGAAGCAACTCTTGGAGATGCAATTGCCAAGTACGATGTCGCAACAAACTCTGATGAAAAATTACACGAGTTTTTCCGCGCTGGGCCTGCAGGCATACCGACGCAAGAGGCATTTAGTCAAACTGAAAGGTATAAGACGCTCGACTTGGATCGGAAGCAAGGTTGCATCCGATCCGTTGAAAACGCGTATAGCGCCGATGGTGGCTTAGCGGTGCTCTATGGGAACCTCGCTGAAGATGGTTGCGTGGTGAAAACAGCTGGCGTTGATGATGACAATCTGACTTTCAGTGGTCCAGCGCACATTGTTGAAAGTCAAGATGAAGCGGTAGACCATATCTTAAATGACAAGGTGAAAGCCGGGGCAGTAGTAGTCGTAAGGTACGAGGGCCCTCGAGGTGGTCCAGGAATGCAAGAGATGCTGTACCCGACTTCATACCTCAAAGCTCGAGGTCTTGGTAAAGCGTGCGCGCTTCTAACCGATGGTCGATTCTCGGGTGGTACTTCAGGATTGTCCATCGGTCACGTATCACCAGAAGCTGCTGCGGGCGGAACCATAGGTCTCGTCAAAGATGGTGACAATATAACTATTGATATTCCTAACAGGCTAATCAATCTTGATGTGTCGCCAACAGAGTTGCAACGCCGACGTGAAATACAAGATGAACTCGGCTGGAAACCTGAAATGCAGCGACCTAGAAAGGTTTCTGCTGCGCTACAGGCATATGCGTTGATGACGACAAGCGCCGACAGGGGAGCAGTTCGCGATCTCAGCCAGTTGCTATAAGTGATCTCGAGTCATCTCGAACCAGCAAACTACTGAATGAAGTATCAAATGTCGAGAGGAACATTTTCGTCGTTAGCTATTCCGCCTTTCAGGAGATTGTGGATAGGCACGTCTGTCTACTTTCTTGCACTCTTTACCCTATTTATAGGACGCGGAATTTTAGCCAAAGAGCTAAGCGGCTCTAACGCGGCTTTAGGCGCAGTAGTTATGTGCTTCGGGATAACAGGACTTGTGGCGACCCCGTACGGTGGAGTCCTTGCTGATCGCTTTCCTAAACGAACAATTATCCTCGCAGCTACAGCGCTTCTGTTGATTTCCAGCATCGGAGTTGCAATCGCTTTACAGTTTGAATTTATTCAATTTTGGATGTTGCTAGTAGCAGCCTCGTTTCAAGGAATCGCCTTTAGTGGTTTAACACCTGCACGAATGGCATTCACAGCAGACCTTGTAGGGCCTGAGGAACTTCCGAATGGAATTGTTTTATCACAAGTGTCAATGAATATTACGTTCGTTCTCGGTCCGTTGATAGCTGGAGTAATTCTTGGAGTTCCTGAGCTTGGTCTTCGGTGGGTTTACTGGACTAGCGTTTTACTCACAATTATTGCTATCTCAATTTTTGTCACATTGCCACTAGGCGGACCCAGCGCTAGGAGTAGAGACCATTCTCCATTATTTGATCTCAGCGAGGGAATAAAATATGCAAGATCTCATGACTTACTTCCAGTGCTTCTTGCAACCGGAATAGTAGTTCTTGCCATCGGGTTTCCATACGTTGCATTCCTGCCAAGTGTTTCACAGGACTTATTTGACGCAGGTCCAAAGGGCTACGCATGGTTAGCTGCTATTGGAGCGAGCGGTGGGGTAGTTGGCACACTCGCTATTGCAGGTACAGCTAAAAGTCCAAAAATCTGGCGAACACACTATTTGTCCGCCATCGGGTTTGGTGTCGGTGTAATAGGATTAGGTTTATCTCCGAATCTTATGACCGCTTATTTAGTCGTGTTCTGGTTAGGTGCTTGGTCATCGGTATTTCGCGCACTCAATCCATCATTGGCTCTATCAGTTACTGATTCCCGTCTGCATGGTCGAATGCAATCTCTGGTCCAACTCGGCTATGGTTTCTTTGGCGTTGCAGCGCTGCCCTTAGGAATACTGGCTGACTCTATCGGTCTTCGAAAAACTCTCGTGTTTATGGGAATTGCAGTTATCTGTATAGGATTCGGATCTAATCGTTCCAGCGCTCTGCGCGCTCAATCATCGGAAGCCAGAAGTGGATCGTGATATGGAAATCTTTGGAGTAGTTAACGTCTCAGCAGATTCATTAGCAGGTTTCTCTGTATGTCGATCGGCAGATGAGGCAGCTAAGTATGGAGCGCAATTGCTTGAACAAGGAGCTGACCATCTCGATATCGGTGCGCAAGCGTCGCATGGTGCGGCCAGTTTTGTCAGCCCTGAACAAGAATGGGCTCTTCTTGAAGGACCACTTAGAGCGCTAGTTGATCTCGGAGTTATTGTTTCGGTGGACACATGGCAAGCCGAGACTGCAAGATGGGCTCTAGATGCGGGCGCTTCTATCTTGAACGCCACTGATGCTCTACAAAAAGACGCAATGATTGAACTCGCTGCGGAACGCGAAGTGCCAATTATCTTACCATTCATGATTGGGCCAGATCCGCGCCATCTCAAGAGGGTTGAAGGCGACCCAGTGCAAGTAATGATCGACTGGTTCGACCTCCAACTTGAACGCGCCGAGCGGTTCGGTGTGCGAGATCGAATTGTGCTTGACCCTGGAACTGGTTTTGCTCCTGCAGGCTGGGAATGGAAAGACAGGTACGAATACCAAAAGCTTGTGTACCGTGGCCTAAGTCGATTACGTAAATTTGAACTGCC
>DMOB01000176.1:0-24035 GCA_003452475.1 Acidimicrobiaceae bacterium
AAGTACGCCTATCTCCAAATTTTGTGCCGTGTCCACCCCAAGCAACATGATCACGAATAGGAAGAGAACAACAATTGCACCGGCGTAGACAATTACTTGCACTGCCGCCAAAAAATGTGCTTCTTGTGAGACAAACTGGACCGCAACCCCAAAAAGCGTCATTACCAGCATTAGTGCTGAATGCACTGGATTACGAGCTAAAATAACCCCTAGAGCACCGGTCAGACATATCACCGCCGCCACCAAAAATACAATCGTGTCGACCATTAGCCCTGGTCGTCCTTACCATTAAGGTTCTGAGGTTCAGACTCGTCGAAGTGCTGACCTCGTTCCGGCTCTCTAACTCCGTATCCTAGTTCCCCACTCCAGCCAACACGATTTTCATACGCCGGGTTTCCCGACGAGGCTGTAGCCCTCATCCACCCAGAAGTTTTCAAATCATCACCAGCGTGCCACAGTTCCCATGGTTGTTTTTGTGGGACTCCTTGGTCATCAACGACTAGCTCATCTTTCGTGTAAATCGCATCACTTCTGTTAGCAAAACTAAACTCAAAGAGCTTTGATTCCGTAATAGCCTCAGTAGGACATGCTTCTACACAAAGATCACAATGTATACAACGCAGGTAATTAATTTCGTAGACGAAGCCATATCTTTCGCCCGGCGATACTGGCGCTTCTTCAGGATTGTCTGCTCCCCGAACATATATACATTTAGCCGGGCAGACCCCGGCGCATAACTCGCAGCCTATACATTTCTCCATGCCATCTTCATAACGATTTAGAACATGTCGCCCATGAAAACGGTCAGGTTTTTCTCTTTTCTCTTTTGGGTATTCAGTGGTAACTCGCTCTTCGAAAAGTTTGCCAAAAGTAATTTTAAAACCATCGAGGTAGCCCATTACGCATCCTCCGAATCTTTTTGATAAGCCCTGTCACCAGCACGCAATGCAGTTATTAACAAAGTGCCTCCCAGAAGAAGCCCACCAGCTGCAGCCCCATATGTCGCTACCCAATTCCAATCATTGCTTACTCGCAACTCTTTAAGACTAATAAACATTAGCCAAAAGAGACTCAACGGAATCAGAACCTTCCAACCCAAGTCCATAAGTTGGTCATATCTTAAACGAGGGAGAGTCGCCCTAAACCATACGAAGATAAACAAGAAGACCATTACCTTGGACATAAACCAAATGGTCGGCCAGAACCAGGTAAGACCGAAGAATATAGGACCAGCAGGACCGCCGAAAAACAAGGTCACCATAATCGCCGACATTGTGATTACATTCATAAATTCAGCTAAGAAAAACAGTGCGAAGCGAATCGAAGAGTATTCGGTGTGAAAGCCCCCAACGAGTTCTTGTTCAGCTTCAACTAAGTCAAATGGTGGACGATTTAACTCTGCCGTAGCAGCTATCAAAAATACGATAAAGGGAACTACCCCGGAGGTAACTAGGAACCACGTGTTTATCCCCCCAGCTTGACGAGCAACAATGTCATGTGTAGAGAGCGTCCCAGCTAAAATAACAACGGCTACAACTGACATTCCCAACGCAGCTTCATAGGAAATAGCTTGAGCAGATGCTCTTACCGAACCAATTAACGGGTACTTAGAACCTGATGACCAGCCAGCCAACATAATTCCGTATACCGCTATGGAAGACATGGCTAGCAGCAACAAAATACCTATCGGAGGATCTGCAACCTGAAGAAAGGTCTCACGCCCGAAAATATTTACTGTTCCGGTAGCACCTGGAACGTCCTTAAAAACTCCGCCGACAGGAACAATTGCAAAGGACAGAAACGCTGTGACTGCCGAAATATAGGGTGCTAATCGAAATACAAGAGGATCCGCGTTCTCAGGACGAAGATCTTCTTTAAAAAAGAATTTAACTCCGTCTGCGAAAGTTTGAAGTAAGCCCCACGGACCTGCGACATTTGGGCCGATCCGATTTTGCATATCCGAGATGAGTTTGCGCTCAAACCAAACCATAAACATCGTCGCCACGAGCAAAAACCCAAAGGCTACAACAACCTTTAAACCCATAATCCCAATGTCGACTAGGTCGACACCATCATGGAAAAGTGGGTCACCCGTCATCGTGTCTCAATTCTTATATCTGTTACAGGTAACTCACTGTTAATGAACAGATTGGCACGAATACCAGGATTATTAAATGGTAATACAGCAGTCCCACGAGGAACACTTTCATCGGCTATCGCTACGGCAACTCCGGTTGCCTTTGTGGAAATAATCGTGACTTCGGATCCATCTTGTATGCCCAGTCGTTCAAGTTCCGTTGGGTTTACCCTCAGTTCTGCGTCTTGAGCTAACGCCGAAAGCGAGGCACAGTTACTTGTTTGCGTACCCGCGTCATACAACCTTCTTCCGCTTATAAGCCTTAGACCGTATCCATCGACCACCGGTGTCTCTCCGGAAGGCTCTATCCCTAATTGGATACCTGTTCCACCGATGAGGATTCCATCACGCGTCTCATCGGCCCATATTTGTTCAAGTGTTATTCCATTGTGGCTTGGAGCGACCTGTTCGATTTCGCTCCAGATTTCCTCCATAGAAGAAAATTCCAAATCGCTGCCGAGACGCCAAGCTAATTCACTTGCAATCATCCAATCGTCTCTTGCGGCCGACGGTGAAGTTACGAGTTGAGCTAATCTACTTACGCGTCCTTCAATATTCGTAGTCGTGCCGCCCTTCTCCCCATACGCAGTGGCAGGAAGCACCACATCAGCGTTCGCTACTGACAACGTAGGGAAATTATCAATTGCGACTACGAATTTTGCTCCTCTTAGTCCTCTGTTCGCTAGATCCTGATCGGGAAAATCTACAAGTGGATCAGCTCCGACTAAAATTAGAACATCAAGTTGTCCATCGGCGGCAGCTCGTAACATACCAGCAGTATCTAGTCCCTGAAGAGCCGGCACCTTAGCCCAAATTTTTTTAATTTCCTCATTTGGATTTTCTAGTGGAACCCTGCCTGGGAGCAACCCTGGTGACAATCCCATGTCTATAGCTCCGCGAACATTTCCTCGTCGAAGGGCCACTAAGAATTTAGCTTCAGGTAGTTCCTCAGTGATTACAGAGGCTACTTCGATTGCCGGGAGAGCTGACTCAGCTAATGAGCTGCGGCCAAGAATAACCACAACAGAGCCAGAACGAATTTCTTGACTCAGTTCATCATCACTAGTTAATAATGATTTAAGTGTTTTGGCTGCTTCCCCAGATCTACATACGATAGAGCGGTGTGCATAAGAGCTAACTCCAGTTTGCAATGGAGTAATTTCAACAACTTTCACTTTCTTTTTCTTAGCTGCTCCTCGTAACCGAAGATGAAGAATGGGCAGTTCTTCTTTTAAGTCGGGACCAATCACTAAGACCGTATCCGCTGAGCATGCTTCATCAATAGTCGCTCCCGGCAATCCCAGAACTACTTTGCCGGGCAGCCCGTCACCGAGCTGGGCATCAACGTTATTAGTACCTATTACAGACCCAGCAAGCTTGGCCCATGCATAAGCATCTTCATTTGTGAGTCGAGAACCACCAATTACGCCTACCTTGCCAGATCGGGCTTCCTTGATAGCATCAGCGCTAGCTTCTAATGCAGCACCCCAAGTGGTTTCTATTAGCTGGTCTTTATTATTCGGGTCTCGAATTAGAGGGGTTTCTAAACGGTTGGGACTCTTTATCGCCTCAAAGTCAAAACGTCCTTTGTCGCACAACCAACCATGATTAACAGGATCAACATCAACGCCTAAATATCTAACTAATTCATTTCGGGATGACTGAACAGCGACACGACAGCCAACCGAACAAGTGGTGCATGTTGACTCCACTTGTTCTAAATCCCACGGGCGCGCCTTGAACCGGTACGGGGCTGCTGTAAGTGCGCCTACTGGACATATTTGGACTGTATTCCCTGAGAAGTACGAGCTAAAGGGTTCATTGGGAAATGTTAGAACCTGGGTCTCATTTCCTCTTTCGGTAAATTGAATAAGCGGATCTCCGGCTACTTCATCGGCAAACCGTGTGCACCTGTCACAAAGAATGCAACGTTCTCTGTCCAAGTGCACTAGATCTGAAATGGGGATGGGTTTCTCATAATGCCGTTTTTCTTCTATAAACCTGGACTCACCAGGGCCATAAGCAACTGTTTGATCCTGTAACGGGCATTCTCCGCCTTTATCGCAAACTGGACAATCAAGAGGGTGATTAATTAGGAGAAATTCTAGAATTCCTTCTTGAGCTCGTTTCGTTTCATCTGACTCTGTGTCAACTGTCATTCCATCTGTAACTGGGATCATGCAAGAAGGCTGGAGCATTGGACCCCTGCCGGTGTCAACCTCTACGAGACACATCCGGCACATGCCAACAGAGGACATTCTCTCGTGGTAGCAAAAGCGAGGGATATGAACACCGTTGCGATCAGCGGCAGCAATGACAAGTTCGCCAGCTTCAGCTTCTATTTGAGTACCATTTATGGTTACCGATACAGCGTTTGGTTGAGAATCAGGCATTTATCGTCACCTCAACATAGTTACGGTCACTGTTGCCAGCTACTTTGGCTTCAAATTCTTCTTTGAAAAGGGTTAAGGCAGAATGAACGGGCGCAAATGCCGATGGTCCAACAAAGCAAATTGTCGTCATCTTGTAAGGAAATGGAACGGCTGACAATCCTTTCTCCTTGTTGGAAGCGTGAGGGAAATCACCCGGGCAAATTGTCTCGCCAACTTCTATTAACAAGTCAAGATCACGCTTGGTTCCTGACCCATTCACGACACGACGCATTATCTGCTCTAGCCATGTTCCTCCCTCTCGACACGGCACACACTTGCCACAGGATTCATGGGCATAAAACTTGGTAAGAGTGAGTGCTGCTGCAGGGATATCGGTCGTTTCATCCATCACCATTATCGCACCTGAACCTAACATCGACCCTTCGGGTCCGACTTGACTAGCCTCGAAAGGTAAGTCAAGTTGATCAGCCGTAAACCATGGCGCTGAGCCTCCGCCGGGGACAAACGCTTTTAGTGCTGCATCATTGCGGATTCCTCCGCACATGGTTTCACCATAAATCAGATCTCTGAAAGTCGTTGTTCCATTAACAATTTCATAAACGCCCGGACGCTTTACATGACCGCTTACCGCGACCATACGAGTACCCGGAGAAGTCTCTGTTCCAATTGCTTTAAAGGCTTCAGAACCGTTCGAGAGAATCCATGGCAAGTTGGAGAGCGTTTCAACGTTGTTAACAATTGTCGGCTGCCCATATAGGCCAATTGATGCAGGAAAATAAGGTGGCTTCAACCGTGGCATGCCGCGATTGCCCTCAAGGCTCTCAATCAGAGCTGTTTCTTCACCTACTACGTATGCTCCAGCTCCCCAGTGAAGCACAACATCTACTGAGAATTCCGTGCCTAAAATATTTTTACCAATGTAACCAGCTTTGTAGGCCTCATTTAACGCTTGCGCTATGCGTTCTTGGGCTACCGCCATTTCACCACGTACGTAAAGAAAGCATTGACTTAAGCCAATCGCGTAGCAAGCTATTAAGCAACCTTCAATTAGCTGATGCGGATCGAGTTCCATTAAGAGTCTGTCTTTATATGTCCCTGGTTCAGATTCGTCACCATTAACAACTAAATAGCGAGGCCACACTCCTGGAGGACAGAATCCCCATTTAACGCCTGCTGGGAAACCAGCGCCTCCGCGCCCTAGCAGTGAAGCATCTCGAACTTCTCCGTGCACTGCATCGGGAGTCTTACTTAAAGCTGTTCGGAGTCCTTGATAGCCAGCAGTTTTCTCATACCTTTCAATGGTAAAAGAATCTTCGTAATCAAAACGCGATGTAACTATTCGTGGGGTCTTATTAGCAATAAACCCCGGGGCATGGGGAATTGAAATTCCTAGTTCAGTCATGAGTTAGCTTCTTTTTTTTCTTCAATCCAAACTGGAGGGGCATTAACTGAATCTGGATGAACAGCGCCGACAGATCGTTCTGTTGGTATGTGTTGGCGAATTTGAGCGAGTACTCCGTGTCTCGGGGTCGCTTCATTATTTGGATCGGCTAATTCATCTATAAGCTGATCAAAATCTGAAAGGGTAACTCTGTATTGATGTCTGTAATTTACTTGCAGACAGGGAGCTTCTGTGCACGCTGCTTGGCACTCAGCTCCTTCCAACGTAAACAAGCCATCGCTAGTAGTGCTTCCAGCTTTAATCCCTAAGCGTGTTTCGGCATGTTCCAATAACTCCTCTGCTCCCATAAGAGCACATGACATTGTCGTGCAAATGTTTACGACATATTTACCAACTTCGTGGCGCTTAAACATTTCGTAGAAAGAGCAAGTACCAAGAACCTCTGCTGAGCTAGTACCTATAAGGCCACCAATTTGCTTCATTGCTTCTTCGGTTACCCATCCAGCTTGTTCTTGAGCTAAGTGCAAGAGAGGAATCATTGCTGAGCGCTGTTTTGGGTAGCGACCAATTATTTCGTGAGCTAACTCTAAGTTTTCTTCCGTAAAAAAAGTCATCGGTCAACTTCTCCCATGATCGGGTCAATCGACGAGATAACAGCAACCGCGTCTGCTAGCAGCCCGCCGTGCATCATGTGCGGAAGAGTTTGCAAATTGACAAAGGATGGAGCACGTATATGCATCCGTTGAGGTTTTGACCCTCCATCTGAGACGAGATAACAACCTAATTCTCCGCGAGGGGATTCGACTGCTGTGTATACCTCTCCAGCAGGTACTTTGTAGCCTTCTGTGAAGATTTTAAAGTGATGGATTAGCGCTTCCATCGACTCATCTATTCGAGCTCTTGGCGGCGGTGTTACCTTTCGATCTTCAACTCGATAAGGGCCTTTTGGAATCATGTCAAGACATTGTTCCACTATTCTCATCGATTCCCTGATCTCATTTAAGCGAATCGCATACCTGTCAAAAGTATCGCCGTAGGTCCCGACGACTATGTCAAAATCTACTTTGTCATAGGCAAGGTAAGGCATAGTTCTTCTAGTATCCCATGCGTAGCCAGTTGAGCGAAGAATTGGACCTGTGGCTCCTAACGCAATTGCTTCTTCCGCAGTTATTACTCCTACGCCTTGTGTCCGATCTCTCCATATCGGTTGGCCCGTCATGAGCACATCAAACTGTTCCAGACGTTCCGGAAGGATCTCTAAAATTTCTCGCACGTCTGATTGCCAATTGTCCGGCAAATCAGCGGCTACACCGCCTGGGCGTATGTAGTTATGGTTCATTCTAAGTCCAGTTACTTTTTCAAAGAACCTTAGGACCTCTTCTCTTTCTCGCCATCCGTATATCATCATTCCGACCGAACCCAGGTCCATGCCGTTCGTCGCAAGAAACAAAAGATGCGAAGACATGCGATTAAGTTCGCACATCAGCATTCGGATCCAAGTCGCGCGCTCAGGAATCTCAATATCTAAAAGTTTTTCCACGGCTAGCGAATATACAAGCTCCGTAAAAAGCGGAGCAGCGTAATCCATTCGAGTGACGTTGGTCGGTCCCTGCAAGAAGGTTAGATCTTCGGCTGTTTTTTCCATTCCAGTGTGCAAATAGCCAATAACCGGTTTCGATCGAAGGACAGTTTCTCCTTGCAATTCCATGGTTACTCGCAACACTCCATGAGTCGAAGGATGCTGAGGTCCCATGTTTATAATCATTCGTTCATCATCTGGATCTATTACCTCGGCACGGTTTTCTGCCTCAGATTCAGAGATGCGCAATATGGCATCACGATTGCGGAGATGGTCGAGAGTGCTCATTAACGTCCCTCAACTGCTTTGAATTGCACTGGAATTCTTCCCATCGAAAAATCTTTACGCAGCGGATGCCCCATCCAGCCCTCTGGAAGTAAAATTGGAGTTGGGTCAGGATGGCCTTCAAATACAAAACCAAACATGTCGCTGGCTTCACGTTCCATGGCTTCTGCGCCTGGGTAAATCATAGATATAGATGGTACTTTAAGATCATCTTCAGGTAATTGAACACGTACTCGAATACGTCTTTTTTCCGAAAGGTCAAGGAAGTTAACTACTAACTCGAATCGTTCCGCTTTTGTACCGTTCGGAAGTTTTCTAGTTAAATTTTTTAAGTAGTCTACGCCACAAAGATCCACACACATCTGATAGCCATCGGCCAGCAAATTGTTGATTAAACCCTCGTAAAATCCTATCTCAGGATGTAGCACAATTTGGCCGTTACTATTGAAAACTGGAACATCATAAGCCGTATCTGCATAAGTATTTGCAGGCATTTCATTGTCATTGCCTTCGGCTATGCCATCTGATGCCTCAACGCTACTCATCGTTACCGTCTACCAGTGCGTATAATTACCGGTTCAGGCTGTGCATCTGGAGCGTTTTCCCGAGAAAGCTCGATTCCAGCTCCCTTACCGGTATTTTTTCTACGTTCAGTTAGCTCCCCAGTACGAATTTTTTCATGTAAGGCCAGAATTGCATGTAATAAGGTTTCAGGACCTGGAGGGCATCCTGGTGCATAAATATCGACAGGAACAATTTGGTCAACTCCCTGCACTATCGCATAGTTGTTAAACATCCCACCGCTCGAAGCACACACCCCCATACTAATAACCCACTTAGGCTCCATCATTTGGTCATATATTTGTCTTAGAACTGGCGCCATTTTCTGGCTTACGCGACCTGCAACTATCATTAAATCTGCTTGGCGAGGCGATGCTCGAAAGGTCTCCATTCCATATCGAGCCATGTCATAATGAGCTGTTCCTGTAGCCATCATCTCAATGGCACAACAAGCAAGTCCAAATGTAGCTGGCATGACACTACGTCGCCGAGCCCATTTAACTAGCTCTTCAATCGGTGCAGTGAAAATATTATGACCGAGGCCAGCTAGGCCTGCATCGCCCAATCCTAATTTTTGTTTGAGGTCATGAACATCGGCCATTATGCAGCCTCGGTTTCACTTGACAAAGCACCACTAGGTGTTCTGCCCTCAAGACCAACTTTTTTGATAGTCGATGTTGTAGTTCGTTCCGGACTCACTAGTGGGTTTGATACACGTTTACCAGGACCCCAATTCAGGCCACCCATGGCAAGTTCGTATGCGAAAGAAAGGAAGAATATTCCAACAAAAATGGCCATGGCTACAAGCCCAAATAGTCCCAGCTCATTATTAGCTACCGCCCATGGGTATAAAAAAATTATTTCTATATCAAACATTATGAAAAGCATCGCTACTAAATAAAACTTAACGGGGAACCGCTCAGGGATAGCAGTTTGATCAGTTACACCACACTCATAGGGAGCAAATTTCGGGAGGGTTCGACGCTCCGGGGCGAGTAGACGCGAAGCAACAATGCTTAATAGAACAAATAGGATTGCTAGAACCCCAAGCGTTAATACTGGCAGATACTGTTCCACTTCAGTTCACTTGCCCCAACTTTAAATTATTTTCCTGCCGCTTCGCGAACGGCCCAAACCGCCTGATCGCGACGGTGTAGGTGATAACAACCCAGACCAAACAAGACCCCTGACAATATTGTCACTAATGCTGGCCTCAAACGCAGATTGCCTTGATCACGAACCATGATTACCGTGTACAAAGGTGCTGAGCTGTCAAGTTCAGCCACCGGCAAGAAGACCTTTCCATCATCGCCGAAAATATTTGGGTCAACTTCAACATTTGGCTTATACGGCTGCAACTGAACAGCTGCATAATGTGGACGCCCGCGACTTGGGATCAAGTATTGGGTAACTGGATTGTCAGGTATCCCAAATAATCTGTATCTTTCACCACCAGTTTTTAACACTCGGTGGATTTGGTAGTCACTCGCTGCAGCGAACAGACAGGTATTTACGGTTTCGAGGCTTCGTGGGTCACCATCTCTACATATGACAGCACTGTCTGCAGCGGAGCGGGCATCAGGTTCAATTACAACTTTCCAATCACCACCGGGAGCCACATTAACGCCCTCGTTCCCAATTTCCTGGACTTTCTCTATCGGAACAGCTTCAGGATTAGTACTTACGTGTGTTACCTGCCATGACGGGCCATTCCCAACCCAGCCGATTCCAAAAACCCACCAGATAGTGCCCATTAAAAGGTTCCAACCCCAGAAACCAGTCCAAGCTACCAGGAACCCTAGACGTATTCCTATGTTTGTAGCTAGAAGCAGGTATACCGATCCGCAAAGGATTACAACCGACAATAGCACTGCTAAATAGCCTGTTAATACTGGGTCCCATCCAACAACCGCTAACAAACTCATGAATCACCACCCGGGGCATAGAGTTCAGCAAACTCGACGGTTGATTGTTCAACCGGGTCAAGACTTCGCTCGTACATTGAGATAGCTCTTATCTCGTCTTCGGTGAGAATTTTGCCAAATCCTGGCATACCATAATTCCCTAGACGGGCAAATTCCCCATATGGTACATCGTCTGCGGCACCTAATGCGATAAAGCTAATCTGGTCTTCTATATCCGGGAACAGTCTTTCAAGACTAGTCTTATTGAGCGCTGGTCCATAGCGTCCTGATCCAGCTGGACCAGGTATTAGTTCTACCGTTCCACCACCATTTGGCAGCGTCGCTGGACCACGCCCAGGCCACCTTGGTGTGTGGCACCTCGCGCAATGTATTTCAAACAGGACTTGCCCTTCAGATTTACTAGGGTTCGCAGCCATTTGAGCTTCTTTCTCAGCCCGGGCTGTTGCTGCTACTTCCTCAACAGGGAGTCGCTCGCGCCACAACCACGCAATTATGTGGTCAACCTCTTGAGAGGTGAGCGGACCGCCGCCCGGCAAGCCCCAAGCTGGCATAACCCCACGACCGTAGTTAAGAATTTTTCTGACTTCATCAACTTCTGATAGCTTTTCGGCACCCGTATCAAAACGTGTAAACACATTATTAATAGCTGGTGCACGCCATGACGTTTTAACAATATAGCTTTCCTGGTCGCTGAACTGATTACCGATGTCGAGGACCACCGGAGCGTAGTTAGCACCGCCCATATCGGCTCCATGACAAACAACGCACTCGAGTTCTTCTGCTAAGGCTTCCCCTGCCCTTGCTGCGCGCTCAGAGAAACCCCGTTCCGCTCCGTCTCGACGGCCACCTTCGCGTAGCCAGTAGATCGGCAGAACTAGAGCAATGATTAGAAGCATGAGAACACCAAAAGCTTGAACGCGTTCGAGCCGCGATCCTTCTAGCTTTTCATCGCTGTCAAGCGACCCTCTGTTCGCAGCAAGCTCAACTTCACTACCTACTTCGTCTTTACTACGACGGATATTTGTGAAGACATAGATTGCCCATCCAACGACCACGATAGCCAATATGGCCATAGCAATTGATCGTTCTGTGGTAGCCGCATACATCACTAGTTACTCACTCCTGCCCAGGTGGGTGCGAGATGGGAAAAACAAATATTATCAATCACGCGCAATGAGGTCCTTCTAGACCTTGTCCAGTTGTATCTGTACCAATAACCGCCCCTAGCGAGACAGTACCAGTGTCAATAATTACATTTTCACCGTCAATAATGACTGGAAAATGGTCCATTCCCCGAGGTGCAGGACCTACTTTTTTCTCACCGACGCGATTGTATTGCGAGCCGTGACAGGGACACTCGAACCATTGAGATGTTCCGCATACGGGCACTTTGCAGCCAAGATGTGGGCATTTTTGCCATAGAGCCACGTACCCTTGTTTTATCCCCGCAAGGGTCGCACCCTTGTATACCGCTTCAGCTGAAGCTTGAGTTGCTTGATCCATGGGATAAGGCTGCAAGTAGGTTTGAGCCTCAGAAAAGTAGGCAAAATTGACAGCTGGCGATGACGAATTAATTACCGTATTTACCGAATCAATAGTGCCTATTTTTACCTTAGATCCAAAGCCTGCTGTAGGGCGAGGCCAAAGAAATGCTATGTTTGCTGCGCCGAACACGGAAAGACCCAAGGTCATCAGCGTGATCGAGGACCTATTCAAAAATTGACGTCGGCTCACGCCTATTGCATCAGCATCTGGAGGGGTCCATACCTCAGGAACTTTAGGAAGTGGCACAGCAACACCAGCGCTTACACGCTCCATCGCAACTGATTTTTCTAGCTCTCGAGCTTCGTCACTTCCTGAAATATTTTGATTAAGAGCCCCGGCGTCACGAGTTCGCGTCTCTCGCGACATATGCCCTAAACCCTTCGCATCTTTTTTACGTAGAGAACCAAATCCCACAATTGCTGCAAGAGCAATGAGAACGGGGATTGCAATGACGATTATAATTCCAGTTGACATGGCGCCCTTTCTCAGAGATGGAATATGCCGTGAAGACCAGTGTCCCACGGGTAGGTAAAGTTAAAGCCTTGGCCTCGGAAGAACGAACCAATAATTACAAGAACAGCCCAAAACATTAGGTGAATAGTTTGAATTGAAATAGCGAACTTACGATCTTCGGGTTTATTTGATGGGTTCCGATCTATATACGGAGCGAAACCCAACAAGACCAACACGACTCCAGGGATTGTGACACCTGCGATCATCGGATCAAACATCGTTAGAAGTTCTTGCAAACCGAGGAAGTACCATGGAGCTTTGGATGGGTTAGGCGTGGCATTGTGATTCGCAAGTTCCAGCAACGGTGCGTTGATAAACAACGAAAAAACTAGCGTAAAGGCCGTAATGAACAAAGCTGCCGTGAATTCTGCGGCTAGGAGATGTGGCCAAACGTGAACCTTGTCACCAGGAGAGGCCTTTACATCTTGAATTGAGCCAGACTTTACAACCGTCAGGAGGCGATGAGTGTTCCCGCTTGGTCCAGCCATCAAAGGCGGGGCCATAGTGGCGACACCTCCAGAAGCGGATGGAGCGGATGCACCGCTTTGTTGACTTTGTTCTAAAAGAGAACGGGGGATAGTCTGACCATCGTCGTCAGACACCGGCACCGCCGCAGGAGCTCCTGCGCCACCATCTGCCGCTGATTTAGCTGCTTGGCTTCGTTTAAGAAGATGTTCTGGAATTTCAGTCATATATACGTTCTGCTCCTCGGCCTATAGAGGTCCGGAGATTCCGCCGTCTTTACGGACTCTCCAAAAATGGATAGCCAGAAAGATGACGAGGACAAACGGAAGCATCAGTACATGTAATACGTACCAACGCAGGAGAGTTTCAGCTCCAATTTGTTTGCCACCCAATAAGACAAATCTTACTTGATCACCGAATACAGGGGTGAATCCCATCATGTTCGTTCCCACGGTGACAGCCCATAGTGATAATTGATCCCATGGCAACAAGTAGCCCGTGAAAGAAAGCAAAAGAGTTAGCTTCAAAAGCACTACACCAATAATCCAGTTAAATTCTCTAGGGGCTTTATATGCGCCATGATAAAAAACTCGAGCCATGTGCAAAAATACTGATATGACCATTAGATGGGCAGCCCATCTATGCATGTTCCTTACAAGTAAACCGAACGAAACCTGTGTATGGAGACTCTCGATATCGCTCCATGCTGCAGCCGCTGTGGGCCGATAAAAGAACATTAAAAAAATGCCTGTAATCGTCAACAGAATGAAGAGGAAGAAGCTCAGGCCTCCGAGACAAAGTGTGTAACTCACTTTGACAGCGTGTCGTTTAACTTTCACCGGGTGTAAGTGATAGAGCACGCTATTCATGATCACATAGCTTCGGTTTCTTGGACTATCTGTGTAACCCTTCCGGAATATGGAGCCTGGACGAAATACCGAGGTCCAAAACTGGCTACCTTGCATCCAGTCTGTCGCTGCCCCAGCCCCTTGTTGGAGCTTTTCAGGCAGTGTTTGCTTTCGTTTTTCAATCGAATTCGCCATGATTTATCTACAATTTCCTCAGAGTCGCATGCCGTAGGAGTAGCCGTGGGTATGAGTTCGCCCGTGGACATCGCCAGAAGCCGGAGGGTTATCACTAATCTTTCCTAAGGTAATTACACCAGTAGGACATCGGTCGACGCATAAAGCACATCGGGTACATACGTCATCATCAATTATAAATATTGCGTTATCAGCAGGGTCAAGCCCAGGTAAGTCTGCCCCAACAGCTTCATCTACGGCATCAGTCGAAAGAAACCATATACATTTCCAAGGACAAATATCGACGCATCCTTCACATTGAATGCATTCAGACTGATCAATATTGATGAATTGTTTTGGTTTAACAGCCGCAGCTAAATAATCAGCATCGACTGTTTGCAAAACATAGTCATCAATAAATCTTGGCATTGGCGGATTCGCCTCAGTTTTCCCCACTTCAGCTGCCCTTCACTAAGGGTCGTCCGAAATCGGAAACTGGTTCAGCGACTACTTTTTTCTGGTCACGCTTTTGCCACCAAAGCCATAGTAACGGGAGTCCAACCAGAGCGACAATGTGCTGGATAACTACGACGACGTCAGAAACTTTCTTGAGATCCATTCTCATTGGAGGGAAAGTTATTGGGTTTCCATCAATGAACTGGCCTTCAGTGAAAAGCATTCTTTCTACAGACCAGCCCCATTCGTTATCAGTTAATCGAACCCATCGATCTGGGACGACACCAAAAACCATTAGAAGCAGCATGAATACGAATGCGGAGCCAAGCATGGCTTCACCCCACGAAGTCTGACGGTCGACCGGCCTACGTTTACCATATTCAATAACGCCAGCAATCATCAGCGCCGTGATCACGATCGATGTTACTAATGCGGCCACACGCCCTCCTCGTCAATCCTTTTCCAGGCTATGGCCTAGAGACTACAAAAATTCATATAATTTACATGCATTTAAGCACTAGGGCATGGGACAACCACTTGGAATTTATCATGCTCAAAGGAAAGAATCCTAAACTTACGTGCCGCTTATATGGTGCCACTCAAATGGTCTCTATGGCTAACCAATCGCAAAACTTTTTTAAGAAGTACACAAAGTTGTCCCTAAACCGAAAAACTCTCTGGCAAACTTGGACCGCTGGCATACTAATCGCCTAATCTTTCTCCTAGCAACGACTGCGATGCCGGGTTACAAATAACCCCCACGCGGAGGACACCGTGACTGAAGTTCCTGATTACCTATTCGAACGTTCCAGACAGCGCAGAGTCGCGTTGGGTCTAATATCTGATGACGGATCGGGGGGAGCCGCGCCAGCCGTCGCAGGAAGCGGAGGGGCTTTGGCTACCTCAGAAGCTGGAACAGCGGATGTTATCGCTGCGGCCAAAGAGTCTGCGAAATTAGAACCAGTTGGTGGAGCGTCAGTTGATCCAGACTTTGTTGTCGCCGCCAAGACTCGAAATAAGGTTCCAGTTTGGGTTCTGCCTATTGTATTTTTTCTTCCTCTTTGGGCTTTCGTATATGTGAAGCTAACTGAGCCCCCTCCACCTCCAATCACAGCGATAAGTGAAGGGGCTGCCACATATACGGCACGATGCGTTAGCTGCCACGGCGGAGATGGGGCAGGTTATGAAGGTGGTGGAGTTGGCAGACCTTTATATAACGGTGAGGTTCTTCTTACTTTCCCTGATCTGGACCAGGACATGATTCATTGGTTAGAGGTTGGTTCACAAGGTATTGGTCTCGGAAATATCTACGGCGACCCAAACCGTCCCGGTGGACCACACATATCTGGAGAAACCGGTGCCAACATGCCTGGCTTTGGAGAGGTTCTGTCCGACTACAAGATTTTTTCTGTTTTACGTTACATAAGAGAAGTTATTAGCGGCGAAGATATTTCGGAAGAGGAAGAAACATATCGCGATATGGAATGGGAAGCCTTGGGTGGGGGACAAGATACCGGAGGCGGAGGCGGAGGCGGAGGCCATTAATAAGATCGCAGGCAATGGAAAGCAACGCTTAACCACTGTCTAGAATAATTTTGTGACTACGCAAAGAGTGACTGACGTTCTTGTCGTCGGTGGAGGCCCTGCCGGGAGTTCCGCTGCATATTGGGCAGCTACGGCGGGGTTAAACGTTCTTTTATTAGAGCGCGAGGTCATGCCGCGAGAGCGAGTATGCGGTGATGCTCTAACTCCAAAAGCTGCTGGGCAATTGTACGATATGGGTCTCGAAGAGGACACCAAAGAACTGCATCGACATTTTGGCTTACGAATGACCGCTCGTGGCCATAGCATCGATCTTGATTGGCCAGGCGACCATGATCACCCTGATCATGGCCTAGTGATACGAAGATCGCGCTTAGATACGCTGCTCAATTCTAATGCCGTAAGAGCTGGGGCAGAAGTATGGACTGGAGTCGAAGTCAAAAATCCGATAATCGAATATGGCCACTTACGGGGATGCCAAGCAGTAGGCACTGGGGCTGGCACTGGCCCCGAAGGCGCTCTGGAAGTTCGAGCTAAATTTGTCATTATTGCGGACGGACCTATTTCGAATTTTGGTCGCGCTTTAGGCACTGCGCGAAGTCGTAATTACGCCCAGGGTCTTGCTATTAGAGGTTATTTTCAGTGTGAACGCCATATGGAAAACCAACTCGAATTAGTTTTTGATCTTCGAAACAAATCCGGCGACGAGCTTCCAGGCTACGGATGGGTATTCCCGGTCGGGGATGGCACCGTGAATGTTGGTGTTGGACTTTTAAGCCATCACTTTGGTAATGAAGCAATTTCGTTAGAGGACTTATTTGAACATTGGGTTAGTCAAATTCCATCTCACTGGGAAATTAATTCAGAACATATTGAAGACAAGCCCTTGAGTGGAAGGCTGCCAATGGGCGGCTCAGTCCAACCTCGATCTGGACCAAACTGGCTAGTGGTGGGCGACGCAGCAGGAAGCGTGAACCCATTTAACGGAGATGGAGTTGAGCCTGCTTTAAACAATGGTCGATTAGCAGCATCAGTTATCTCGTCCGCTATCGCCACTGGAGATGGCCTGGAGTTAAGGAAATACGAATCTGATTTAGAACTTACGTACGACCGCTATTACAAGCTAGGTCGCATCGCCACTAAAACTTTGGGACGACCAGGGTTGATGCGAAAACTAACGTTACTTGGGATTCAATCTCGAGTGGTTACAGAATTAGCATTAAGGATTTCTTCAAATCTCATCAATAATGATGCCGGTGGTACTGAGTCTGTATACCAAGTCGCCACCCAACTAGCTCGATTAGTTCCGGATCGAGACAAGTAGAGTTGAAGCTCACTTTTTGCAATTCAAAGACTTAAAGCACTTTCTTTCGCAACTGCAACAATTTCGTCAATGATGTCATCAGTGTGAGCTAAGCCCACGAACATTGCTTCGTAAGCTCCGGGGGCCATTGCTACGCCTCGTTTCAACATTGCATGAAAAAAACGAGCATATAGTTCTTCGTCAGTTTCCCGGGCTTGGTCATAATCTGTGGGAAGTGATTTACCAAAAAACAAACCTAGAAGCGACCCAACACGACTTACCAAAGCATGAATTCCCGCTAATTCAAATGCACTGGTAAAACCGCTTTCTAATCTCTCCGCAGCCCCATTTAAATGCAAATATGCCTCACTATTCAAGAGCCTTAGAGCAGTTATACCGGCGGCTGTCGCAAGAGGATTTCCTGATAAAGTCCCTGCTTGATAAACGGGGCCTTCTGGGGCCAGTGACGTCATGACGTTGCTGTTTCCCCCAAATGCTCCTATAGGCAAACCGCCGCCGATTACTTTGCCGTAGCACGCTAGATCTGGTTTAACTTTTGACCATTCAGATGCGCCACCACGAGCTAGTCGAAATCCCGTTATTACTTCGTCAAAAATTAAGAGCGCACCTGCTCTATCGCATGCCAGTCTCAAATCCTTTAGGAAATTTTCTGCTGGACCTATAACTCCCATATTCGCGGCGACCGGTTCAACTATCACGCACGCAACATCGGTATCTATATCTGGGACAACGTTATACGGCACTACCAACGTGTCAGCTACCGCTGCCAATGGCACCCCGACTGAACCAGACAAACCGAGAGTTGCTACACCACTGCCTCCAGCAGCTAAAAGCATGTCTGCGTGCCCGTGGTAATTTCCGGCAAACTTGATAATCCGATCTCTTCCTGTGTGCCCTCGAGCGAGACGAATGGAACTCATAGTTGCTTCTGTACCACTATTGACAAGGCGTACTTTCTCCACACCTGGGACTCGTTCAATTATCTCATTCGCAAGTTCGACTTCCCCAATTGTCGGCGCCCCATAAGACGTACCTTTCTGGGCTGCGCCACAAATGGCAGATGTAACCGATGGATGTGCATGCCCAGCTATAACTGCCCCATAGGACTGCACTAAGTCAATATATTTGCGCCCCTCGACGTCGTATACATACGCTCCATGAGCGTGATCAACGAAATACGGTACTCCCCCAACCGATCGGAAAGCACGTACCGGTGAGTTAACTCCCCCTGGAATTAGTGCTTGTGCTTTTTCAAACAATTCAGCGTTGGTTTGCAAAGTCCTGATCATCTCTTTTAATAATTATGTCAACGAGCATCATACGGGCCATTTATCCCCGGAATCTCAAACAGAGACTCCAGGAGCTGGTTCGGGTCTACATCAGTCAAATGCTCTAAGCACAAATTTGCAAGACTAAAATCTAATTTTTTGACTAGTGGATTTGGAACCGCAACAACGTCGAGCCCAGCATCTGTTGCCGCCTGCACCCCATTTGGGCTGTCTTCTATAGCCACTGCTTTAATACAGTTTGGTCCGAGTAATTCAAGCGCCTTAACGAACACATCTGGTGCTGGTTTTGAAACACCGTGAACATCATCTCGACACACTACGTGTTCGAAATGCCCGTAAAGGTTTAGGCGTTTCAAATGCCTATCGACCCATTCATGTGCAGAGCTTGACGCGACAGCAAGTTGAATGCCTCTATCCCCAGCAGCGTCAATAAGATCGGTTACTCCGGGTAATGGTTTCTTTGACTCGGTAAGAGTGTCCTTGGTTTGTTGCCTCCTCGCCATTAGCTCATGCCGGTTTAATGGTTTGCCTAAAATACGTTCTAGTTCATCAATCCATGAGTCTTTCCGGTTGGTTCCCATTCCTTTCAGCCACCAATCTAAAGGGAGTTCGAGACCAAAACTTTTCCACACTTCAACCATGGAGTCCCATGCTGGGGTCTCAGTGTCAAGGATCGTTCCATCAAAGTCAAAAATCAGCGCGTAACTCATTAATGAGACGACGCTAAATCTGTGACCGCTTTTAACAAGTCACCCACGGAGGGAGATTTTGCGACGGCGCCAACTTCTATACCCTTAAGGAGACAGGCTTCTGCGGTCACGTCCCCTATACACACGACTTTGCTATCTATTGATAGTCCTCGCTGTTTTATGTGCCCGTTAACTGCCGATGGTGAGGCAAAAATTATCATGTCTGCATTTCCAAGTTTTTCAGTAACAGCAGCCGTCAATGAAGGAGTAACAGTTCGATAAGCAGCTACGTCGTCTACATCCCAGCCTCGTTCTCTGAGACCTGCCGCTAGATCTGGTCGCCCTTCGCTAGCCATTGGAACAAACACTCGGTCATTTTTTTTCGGTTCTGGAAAAGCTCGAGCAAGTTCAGTTGCCCTGTGCACCGTGGGAAGAAGATCGACTTCTCGTTTCATTTCTTCTAAAACTTTTTCGGCGGTTGCCAGCCCTACAGCAGCAATTTTTAGATGATCAAATCTACGGATAACCCCTCGTCGAGCCCCACGCGCTAGGGAGGCCGCTACTGCATTTGCTGATGTAAAAGCTACCCAAGAGTATCTATCTAAACGGAGTAAGGCATCATCAAGGGGCTGCCCGCCGTCCAAGGGCGGCACGATAGCGATAGAGGGAGCTGCTATCACATCCGCATTTTCTCTTTCTAAGGCTTTGATAAGGGTCGCTGACTGGTGAGATGCCCGTGTGACAACAACGCTCAGTCCTTTTAACAAGCCTTGCTCGCTAATCACATTTCAGGTCTTTCTCTCGAGTGAAGTAGCGATGCCCCGCCCTTATCATTTAACAAAGAATCAGCTATATCTTTCCCAAGCGGAGTCGGATGTGTGCCCGTTTTTTCATCTCGAATAATTGTTGATCCATCATGTGTCGCAATTACTGCAGTAAGAGTCATTACCTCTCCAGTTTTTGTGGCGTACGCTCCAACTGGCAAGTCACATCCACCTCCAAGTTCTGCTAGGAAGGAACGCTCAGCTTGAACACACTCAGAAGTATTTAGATCGATTAAATTCGTTAGTATTTCACCAATTGTTTCATCGCTCGTCCGACATTCTAGAGCTATTGCGCCTTGTCCAACCTGAGGGACAAATATTGTCTCGTCTAGGGTTTCACTAATCACGTTTACTATCCCAAGACGTTCAAGCGCAGCAGCCGCAGCCACAATTGCGTCAATTTCTTTTGATTGAAGAGCACCGATTCGTGTTTCAATGTTGCCACGTAGACCTACAAAGTTCAGATCTGGGCGTATGTTCGAAAGTTGTGCCTTTCGTCTTACAGACCCGGTAGCGACAACAGCGCCTTCGCGTAGTTCGTGTAAACGGGTTCCAATTAGTGAGTCACAGACATTGCCACGCTTTAGACACCCAATTATTTTTAATCCAACCGTTGGGATAGACATAAGATCTTTAGCGCTGTGCACAGCCAAATCGGCTCGCCCATCAAGCACTGCTGCTTGGACTTCTTTAACAAAAACACCTCTCCCAGATAATTCCCAAATTGGACTTTGTTGGTCGCGATCTCCTTCAGTTTTCACTAATACCAGCTCGGGCTCGTGCCCTAGTGCTTTCAACTGAGTAGCTACTGTCTCAGCTTGCCATCGAGCTAAGCGGCTCCCTCGCGTAGCAATTCTCATTTGCAGTCTTTAGAGATCAAACAAGTCTCTAACCGAATCTGCGAGGCGATCGCCTTTGGCCGATCCAGCCGAGTTCTTGAGACCAATTGTGGGTTGATGTAATAATTTAGCTATCAGAGTGCGAGTAAGTTGTTCAATCGCCACACGATCGGAGTCCGTGAATTGTCTCTGACTTTGAAAAAACCGGTCTATTTCTCGACATCGGATCGTATCAACAGTTATCCGCAGGTTTGAGATCAACGGCGCCATTTCACGCGCTGATCTCAAGTCGCCAAAACGTTCAACTTCCTGGTCAATAATTGTCTGAACGTTCTCCACTTCATTTATTCGTTCCTCTATGCCCAATGCTGCAAAGGCCGACAGGTCATCCATATCCAGCAAAGTGACACCGTTGATTGAGGCAGTATCCGGATGAACATCACGCGGTACCGCTATATCTACAATCAACAACGGGTGCCCTGAGCGATTTTTAACAACCTCTTCAACTGACGTATGATCAAGGATTACTGAGGTAGCTCCTGTTGAGGTCAATAAAAGGTCTACTTCGCTAAGCGCAACGCTCAGTTCGCTTAAAGCGACTGTTTTACCACCAATTCGTTTAGCTAAATCATTGGCTTTCTTAATAGTCCGGTTCGCCACTTGGACCTCTTGCGGTCCAGCTGCTGCGAGGGCAACGACCATACCTTCAGCCATTTCCCCTGCTCCGACAACTAACACTTTCTTTTTCTTTAGACTCCCTAATTGGTCAGTAGCCATAAGAACTGCAGCATGCGAAACAGACGCTGTGTGACGGGAAATCGATGTCTCTGACCGCACTCGTTTTCCAGTTTCTAATGCATGACGAAATAGCAGGTTCAGCACAGGGCCTGACGATTTCTCAACTCTGCTAGTTTCCCATGCTATTTTTACTTGGCCTTGAATTTCCGACTCACCTAAAACTGCTGAATCGAGACCAGATGTGACCGAGAACAGATGCTTAACAGCATCTTCATCGTGATGAACGTAGAGATAATCACTAATATCTTCTGGCGCAACGAAAGCGCTATCAGCCAAAAAATCTCTTACTTCTGCATAAGCAGCGTGAAACTTTTCACCTACTACGTAGATTTCCGTTCGATTGCACGTTGAGATCACAACAGCTTCGCTTATGTGGTCTCGCTGACTTAAGTCTGTCAACTTTTTCGGCAGGTCTTCGCTTGTGATAATCGACTTTTCTAATAGCTCAAGCGGAGCGCTCTGGTGACTCAAACCTAAGATCACGATGGACAAGAGGAAACCGTCCCATAAGAGTTAATCAAGCTGCAGTAACGGCTGTTGCTACAGCATTTGCGAATAACAAAGTTAGCACCTATAACCTACCCGATACTCAGCAACTTTTCAGTTAAAAAATGACCGTTAAATCAAACTATTTTCTTTGATTATAGAGCGAGCGAAATTAATTGAACAGTTGCAGCAACCACTATCGAAGTTAAGAGTATCCCGACTGCAACGGTAGTCCCTAGTCTCATGATGGCTGACGGATTGTTACAGCTGACCCAGCCGCAAGTCCTAATGTGGCCACGCTCTCTCCCTGGCCAATTACTAGCGAGATAAGCCCATGTATATCTTCAACAAGAGCCATCTGGCCAGAAGCTACATCAACTGCTTTTTGAAGGCGAACCACTCGTTTTTCATCCTTAAATTCAACAATGAGAATATCTCCTAACTCTGTTAGAAGATCTTTATCTAAATTAAGTTGAGCAGAACCAAACCTATCTACCCAAAGAACCTCGGCGGAAACGGAGCCGTCAGCCTCGGTTCGCGTAACGGGCATTAATGAGGGTAACAAAAGATTTGGATCAATCATTTCGCCTAGTTCATCCAGCGAAGAACCAGCAGCCAACTTTGCAGCTATCGGGGCGATGACGTCACGTCCCGGATCTACCGCACCAGGTGATTCAATATGATGTTCCGCTTTTAATAACTGAATCGCGTGTTGAGCGCCGCCAACAACAGCGACTGCAGCACCTAAAGTGCCATTATCAGGCCCGACTAATATCGATTGTCCGTTACCTACTTCCACCGCTATTGCCGGTCTTTCTAAGTGTTGTCCAATAGCGACTAAAACAATTCCTGGCCGAAGATAGGGAACACTTCGAGCAAGCATCAAAGCGGCGGATTTAGTATCCCCGGGTGATATTTCGTGACAGAGATCAATAATTCGCGTTTTTGGCGTAATTTCACTAATTACGGAGTGGAGAATGCCCACAGACTCGTTGGATGTTCCTAAATCTGTAAGGCACGTAATGGTGTCATATTCGTTCATTTCTATGACCGACCTAATTCCTCTGACCGTTGGGTAGCAGCTTTAACTGCTGAGGCTAAAGCTACTCGCATTCCACTTTTTTCTAGCTCATGAAGGCCAGCAGCGGTAGTTCCTCCAGGTGACGTCACATCAGCGCGAAGTTCTGCTGCTGGTTTACCCTCTGCAAGCAGTTTTGCAGCACCAAGCAATGTTTGGATAGTTAAATTAGTTGATATTTTTCTGGGAAGTCCGACAAGGACACCTGCATCTATGAGCGCTTCAGCAACTAAAAAAATATATGCAGGTCCTGAGCCTGAGAGTCCCGTAACCGAATTTAAGAGTGTCTCATTAGTTCTCACCACGAGACCAACTGCTCCAAGAATTGATTCTGCCCATACAAAGTCGTCTTCAGTCGCCGCTGAGTTGCCACAAATAGCTGATGCTCCCTCACCAACTAAAGCTGGTGTATTCGGCATGGCTCTAATAACTGGAACTTTGCCTCCCATAGAATCATCAATTGTTGAAGTGGTAACTCCCGCTGCGATCGAAAGCACTCGTTTGACACCTGTTTCGGTCAATAATGAGGCAACTTCAGGGATAATATTTGGCTTCGTTGCCAAAATTGCTCCGTGACACGGCTCAATTTCACTCGAACAGACGATTCCGTATCGTTTGCTTATTTCGATTCTTCGTTCTTCTAATGGCTCAACAACTACAATCTTATTTCGTTCATGGCCGGCATTTAATAAGCCTCCAAGTAACGCTTCGCCCATCTTGCCACCGCCAACAATTAATAGATCAGCCATGCCGTCAACCGTACCTGCGTGAGCGAGACTCAACGACAAATCACAATTATTGAATGAAACTTGGTTGCTCAGTGACCCGGGTTCGCAATGGTCAAATCAACTGCAGGTTATGTGGGACGAAAGCATTGGATTAG
>DMOB01000073.1:0-7034 GCA_003452475.1 Acidimicrobiaceae bacterium
AAACATAGTTAGTCTCCTTGAGAACGGAGCAACGCATATAGCTGTAGCAACGGATCATGTAGTTACTTCATTCCGCAATGAGCTTTGGGATGGTTATAAAGATGGCTCGGCTGTTGATCCAGAAATTTTATGTCAGTTTTTACCTCTAGAAGAGTCGTTATTAGCTTTAGGGATTCCAGTTTGGCCGATGGTCGAGTTTGAAGCTGATGATGGGTTAGCTGCCGGTGCTTTAATGGCCCAAACAGATTTGCGAGTTGACAAAATTTTTATTTGCACTGTGGACAAGGATTTAGGGCAATGTGTCGGCGGCAACATAGTGCAGTGGGATAGACGTAAAGATGTTGTCTTAGATGAGCTAGCAATCAAAAATAAGTTTGGTGTTGCCCCCTGTTCGATCCCTGATTACCTGGCACTTGTTGGCGATAGCGCTGACGGTTTTCCGGGTATCCAAGGCTGGGGGCCTAAATCGAGTGCTCTGGTTTTAAGCCAGTATGAGACTATTGAACAAATCCCTGCGAATTATGCTGATTGGGATGTATCTGTTCGCGGAGGAGAAAAGCTAGCTAATGTTTTGGCTAGCAATAAAAAATTAGCGCTTCTTTTTAAGAAAATAGCTACTGTTCGAACAGATGCTCCGGTTAGTAAAACTGTTGATGAGCTGCGATGGGAAAGACCAAGGAGTAACTTTGCCGATATCTGTGAGAGTATCTCTGCACCAAGTTTATTTGAACGAGTTACGAAGCTTGTTTCTGAAATGCCTAAGGGGTTGAAATGGAACTAGGAGTAGTTCATCACGTGTCTATAAATGTTGCAGACGTTGAGGGCACAGCCCCTTTCTATACGGATGTTCTGGGTATGGAAGTCCTTGATCGGCCTGACTTCGGTTTCAACGGCCGTTGGCTGCGAACTTCAGGAGGAGCTGAAGTGCATTTGATTGAAGTTGAAAATTGGGAACCTCCTAAAGGTCAGCATTGGGCCTTTCGGGTGGAGGACATTAATGCGACTGTTCTAAAGCTGAGAGAGAAGGGGGTCAAAGTTCGAGACCCGAAACCACTTCCAGGTACGTCTGCCAAACAGACCTTTTTTTTCGATCCAGCAGGAAATATGATCGAACTTAATCAACCTCACTAAAGTTTTTAAAAGCAACCATTTCCCGAATTGAGCGAATGAGAATGGGACGATACTGAATAGGACGCTACGATCAGACCTCGTGGCTAATCTAAATATGTCTGAACGTTTGCTTGATCTTGAAAATCGTCGGAGTGCAGCTCTGAGCGCAGGGTCAGAAAGATCTGTCCAACGCCAACAAGAAAAAGGAAAGATGCTTGCTCGAGAACGCATCGAGTACTTACTCGATGCTGGTTCTTTTCATGAGTTGGATATGCTAGCACGCCACCGTGCCCATGATGTTGGTCTGGATGAACGGCCCTACACCGATGGCATTATTACAGGGTGGGGCACAATAGACGGCCGAAAGGTTTTTGTGTCAAGCCAAGATTTCACGGTATTCGGTGGGGCTCTGGGTGAAGTTTTTGCTGAAAAAACTCACAAAGTGATGGACCTAGCGGAATCTGTGGGTGCACCGATGATTGGTTTAAATGATGGTGCTGGGGCGCGAATCCAAGAAGGTGTTGTTTCATTAGCTGGTTATGGCGGCATTTTTAGGCGTAATGTGCGAGCTTCTGGGGTAATTCCTCAAATCAGTGTGGTTATGGGGCCATGCGCCGGCGGAGCCGTTTATTCACCGGCGATGACAGATTTTATTTTCATGGTGCGCGATACCAGTCATATGTTCATTACGGGGCCCGATGTTGTCAAAACGGTTACCGGGGAAGATGTGACGTTAGAAGAGCTCGGAGGTGCAGGATCTCACAGTACGAAATCTGGAGTTGCTTCATTTGTATCTCCCGACGAAAAGACAGTTTTGGATGATGTGAAGTACTTGTTGTCTTTCCTCCCATCGAACAATATTGATGGCACACCTCTAGCGGACTGCATCGATGACCCTGATCGTGATTGCCCCTCGCTAAGAGACGTCCTTCCAGAGAACGCCAATGTCCCCTACGACATGAAAAACGTAATCGCTGAAGTTGTAGATGACGGCGATTTCATGGAATATCAAGCAGGTTGGGCCGGTTCTATTTTTTGTGGATTCGCTCGAATCGATGGGCGGTCGATAGGGGTCGTGGGTAATCAGCCGATGATAATGGCTGGCGTGTTAGATATTGAATCTTCCGAGAAAGCTGCCCGATTTGTTCGCTTCTGTGATGCCTTCAATATCCCACTTCTAACTTTCGTAGATGTGCCAGGCTTTTTGCCTGGCGTTGATCAAGAACATGGTGGAATTATCCGTCATGGTGCCAAACTTTTGTATGCCTATTGCGAAGCTACGGTGCCAAGAGTTCAAGTCATAACTAGAAAGGCGTATGGCGGTGCGTACGTTGTGATGGATTCCAAATCAGTTGGTTGTGATGTCTCCTATGCTTGGCCAACAGCAGAACTGGCGGTAATGGGCCCACAAGGAGCTGTTGAAATATTGAATCGTCGTGAACTGCAGCAATCTGCAGACCCAGTGGCGAGAAAAGAAGAACTTGTAAACGATTACACAGAGAAATATGCAAACCCTTACGTGGCCGCTGAACGGGGAATCATTGACGCAGTTATCGATCCGGTAGAAACTCGTCGGAAAGTAATTGCCGCTTTTCGGATGATCGCAACAAAGCGTGAAGATCTGCCGAAACGTAAACACGGAAACATTCCACTATGAATCCAATTTCTATTGAAGGCATGACTCCTGCCCCTACAGACGAAGAGGCGGCAGCAATCGGTGCAGCACTCGAAATTTTGTGGCCGAAACCTAAAACGGTTGATTCTGCTCCCGACGCGTCGCAATGGAAATTCAGTGGTCGATGGTGGAATGAAACAAGTACTTGGCCGGTCAGAAACTATTAAATTCGCCGCTCACTAATGCTTAAGTTGTGTTTGAACCTCAGCACCGGTTTGACGCGCTAACTGTTTGCGCGGCAGTCTCTAGCTAATGCCACTCGCCGATCTTAAGGTCATTGACCTCTCAACCGTTTTTGCGGGCCCTCATTGTGCGCGCTACTTAGCTGATTTTGGTGCTGATGTAGTAAAAGTTGAACGCCCATCGGGAGATACAGTACGAAATATTGGATGGCGTGCATCTGATGGTGAAACTCTCTGGTGGAAGCTAGTTAATCGTGGCAAGAGAGCGGTAACTTTAGATCTTAAAAAAGCAGATGATTTAACGACCCTGCGGAAAATGTTGAGTGTTGCTGACGTTCTTATCGAGAATCTTCGACCAGGTAAGTTAGAAGCCCTTGGACTGATCCCAGACGAGCTAATTGCTATAAACCCGAAACTAGTAATCACCCGGTTAACTGGTTTCGGGCAAACTGGTCCATACCGAGACCGAGCCGGATTTGCGACGCTAGCGGAAGCAATGAGTGGTTTCGCAGCTATAAACGGTGACCCTGAAGGAGGGCCGCTTCTTCCTCCAATAGCTTTAACAGATGAGTTAGCGGGCTTAGCCGCAGCTTTTGCTACGTTGGTAGCGATTCATGGTGGCGGAGGGCAAAGCGTAGACGTCAACCTTTTAGAAACGATGATGCAAATAATGGGGCCATTGATGAGCGCTTGGCATAGCGAACAGTACTTGCAAGAACGATTAGGTTCTGGCATTGCATATAGCGTGCCGAGGGGAACTTATCGAGCATCGGATGGTGGATGGTTAGCAGTAAGTACTTCGAGTGATTCAGTAGCCGCCCGAGTGATGGATTTGATCGGAGCTGCTGATGATGCAAGATTTGCGAGTTTTGATGGCCGGATAGCCCATCGGGAAGAATTAGATTTATTAATGTCCAATTGGGTTGCCCGACGTACTTTGGCAGAAGCACTTGCCGAGTTTCAAAATGCCCAGGCTGCTGCGGCACCGGTAATGAATATGCAACAAATAGCGGAAGATCCTCACATTCTTGACCGGGGTTCACTGATTGAACTTGATGGTATAAAAATGCAGGGACTAATTGCTCGGTTATCTAGAACACCAGGCCAAATTAGATGGCCAGGTAAAGTTATCGGCGCAGATAACCAAGGTTTGCCTGCAGCAGATGAGTGCTGGTTCGATGATAGTGATTCAGGCTGAAATTTCTCTAGCCCCAATGACGAGTTGAGCAATGTCAGTCATTATCTGTGCAAGCTCATAGTCTTTTGGTGTGTAAATACGTGAGACCCCCGCCTTGATGAGTGCTCCCTGGTCTTCTAGAGGGATAATTCCGCCGACGACTACCGGGGCAGTAACTCCCTGCTTACGCAAGGCCTCGAGAACCTCAGGTATGAGATGTAGGTGGCTTCCTGAGAGAATAGACAAACCAACTATATCGACATCTTCATCGCGCGCTGCTGCTGCTATGTGTTCGGGGGTAACGCGAATACCATCATAAATAACTTCCATACCCGCATCACGTGCTGCGACTGCAATTTGTTCTGCACCATTTGAGTGACCATCAAGGCCAGGCTTAGCGACCAGCAGTCTGGGCGGGCCTTGTTGCAAGCCTGATATTAGTTGTGCAACATCTGCAAGAGTGCTTGAGCCCTTTCGTGCGCTTGAGACGCCAGTTGGTGCTCTGTACTCACCAAAAACATCTCTTAAGACTTGAGACCACTCACCGGTTGTAACTCCAACTTTGGCTGCAGCGATAGTTGGTAACATGATGTTGGTACCGCTTGAAGCGGCCAGCCGAAGCTCATTGAGAGCAGCTTTCACTTCTATATCGTCTCTTTTCAGCTTCCAATCAGCTAGGTCAGCGCGTATTTCTGTTTCGACAGCTGGATCGACCCGCAGAATACTCTCTTCGCTCGTCAAAGGAGATTCCGCGCTTTCAATGAATTGATTCACTCCGACTACCGTAAGAGTTCCCTCTTCAATCTTTCGCATCCGTTCAGTGTGGCTAGCGACTAGGCGACCCTTGAGTTCGTTAATTGCTACAAAAGCACCGCCTAAAGACATGACATCGTCGAGTTCTGTTTGAGCTTCTGCAATTAGTTTGGACGTTAGGCCCTCTATAACTTTTGAACCATCAAAAATATCTTCATACTCCAAAAGATCAGTTTCATGGGCTAGAACTTGCTGCATTCGAAGTGACCATTGTTGGTCCCAAGGTTTGGGCAGGCCCAGGGCTTCGTTCCAAGCAGGTAACTGTAATGAACGCGCACGTGCTCCCTTGGATAAAGTAACTCCGAGAGCTTCGAGAACTATACGTTGAACATTGTTTTCTGGTTGAGCCTCTGTAAGTCCCAAAGAATTTACTTGAACCCCGTACCTAAATCGTCGCATTTTTGGATCTTTAACACCGTAGCGGTCCCGACAAATCTGGTCCCACATAGAAGTAAACGCGCGCATTTTGCAGACTTCTTCGACGAACCGAATCCCAGAGTTGACGAAGAATGAAATGCTGCCAACTACTTGCTCAAATCGGTCTTCAGGCACCTGACCCGAGTCTCGTACTGCGTCAAGGATGTCAATAGCGTTGGCCAAAGAATATGCAATTTCCTGGACTGGAGTCGCCCCAGCTTCTTGAAGGTGATAGCTGCAAATATTGATCGGGTTCCAAGAAGGAATATGCTCTGAACAAAATGCAATCATGTCAACAATCAATCGGCGACTTGCTTCTGGCGGAAATATGTAAGTCCCGCGACTTAAGTATTCTTTGACAATGTCATTTTGAGTAGTGCCACGCAGACTGCTGGAACTAACGCCTTGGTTTTCCGCATTGGCGACGTATAAACCCAGTAACCAAGCTGCCGTAGCATTAATTGTCATTGACGTGTTCATTTCCCCGACGGGAATGTCATCTAGAAGGGTTTTCATGTGTCCCAAGTGGCACACGGGAACACCAACCTTACCTATCTCACCTGCCGCGAGTGGGTGGTCCGGGTCGTATCCAGTCTGTGTAGGCAAATCAAATGCGATAGAAAGACCAGTTTGACCTTTGGCTAGATTGCTCCGGTACAACTCGTTTGATGCCTTAGCCGTTGAATGTCCTGAATACGTCCTCATCATCCAGGGACGATCGCGCTCGTTTCTGGTTGGGCCAGTCACTACAACTCCTTTGAGATGTTTGCCTGATAGGAGCTTAGGAGTCAATCATCTTAAAGTTCATTGGCTGACACCAAACATCTGCCATAGGTCGCTGAGTCGCCTCGGTAAGCATTTCGATATAATTGTCCCGCTCGATTTCAATAGCCCCGAGGCTTTCCAGATGTGGTGTGTTCCATTGAATGTCTATTAATGCGCCACCAGTCATTTTCATGGCGTCTACTAAAGCTACTAAGGCTACTTTGGAAGCGTTGGGTGCTGAATGAAACATCGATTCTCCGGCAAAAAAAGCTCCAATGGCTACTCCATAGAGACCTCCACAAAGCTCACCATTCTGCCAAGTTTCAACGCTATGAGCCCATCCGAGTTCATGCAGTTTTAAATAGGCTTCCCGAATTTCATTATTAATCCAACCATGAGGGCGAGAAGGATTAGCACAAAGATCAATTACTTTGTCGAACCTGCAATCGATTCGAATTTCGAATTCTTTGCATGATCTTCGGAGCGATTTACCTACTTTCAAGTAGGACAGAGGTAAAACTCCGCGCGGGTCCGGTGACCACCAGCCGAGTGTGTCTCCCAAGGGCATCGGGAACAAACCGTTTTTGTAGGCCATTAATAATGTGCCGGGCTCTAGATCAGCTCCCGCACCTACGAGACCATTTTCGTCGGCAGTATGAGCCGGTGGAAATGACCATCGGCTATCGATCGGTTCTATTGGTTGAGTCATTGTGTCACCAGGCATCAACCTGATCATACAAATCTATAGGACCTCGTACCTTGGGGAATGAGATTTACTTCATATCTGCGCAAATTACTATTCGAGATTTCGGTAGCTTTTCACCTCATCTTGGGAAGCTAATCTCGTTGTGATTGATTCAACAATGACATCTTCAACCGGAACATTTGAAGCGAA
>DMOB01000073.1:7377-19508 GCA_003452475.1 Acidimicrobiaceae bacterium
TTCATTGGTGCTTGTCGGGACCTTTTGAATAGCCAGAGCTACATCAAGACCAGTGATTACAGAACCCATCAGTGAATAGTCAGCAGGTAAGTCAATGCCATTAGAGCCAGTAATTATAAAAAATTGTGAACCGTTACTTGAGGGTGTTCCTGAGTTAGCCATCGCTAATGAGCCAATTCGATACGAACCTTGAGGGGCATACGAGCCGTTGAACTGATAACCAGGACCGCCAGTTCCGAACTTGTTTTCTACATCACCACCTTGGATTACGAATTCATCTATAACACGATGGAAAAGAGTTCCGTCATACGCATGATATTGAGCCAATACGATGAAGTTGTTGACGCTTTTAATATCCAGTTTTGGATTAAGAACTGCAGAAAAATTACCTTTACTGGTAACAAAATCTGCGGCGTAAAGCTTCTCGGGGTCTATACAAAGCTTTGGAGGGCTCTCAAAATTACTGACTATTGGAGATGAGCCATCATTTTTTGGACAGTCTCCGATCCCTAACGCAATAGCACCAGCCGAAAGTACTTCGTCAGATGTCTCTTCACTGATTGTTTCTGTGGAGTCTTCACCTGCAAGAACGCTGTAAGCGAACGCCACAATTAGAACAGCAACGATAATCCCGACCCATCGCGCTCCTAGTCGAAGTTTTCGACTGCTCTTCGCTGCTTGTGCCTCTTTCTGAAGACGTTCTTCACGTTGTGCTCTTTGACGCGCACGCTTTTCGTTGCTCATGACGTGTTTATGCTCCTAGCAATTTACCTTAGATCCTTATATGTGACAGTAGCAATGCGATTGTCATTACACGACTTCTTCCTAGTAGATGCGGAACTTCTTTCCGGTTTGAGTAAACGACAAGTACCCTAAAAGGTCGTGGCACTCCTAGTTCAAAAGTTTGGCGGTACATCGGTAGCGGACCCTGTTCGCATGCGTGAGGTTGCTGATCATGTCAAAAAGACTAGGAGTCGCGGAGATCAGGTCGTTCTTGTAGTTAGCGCTATGGGTAAAGAAACTGATGAGTTATTGCGATTGGCGAAAGATGTATCGAGTACCCCACCGGGTCGTGAGATGGATATGCTGATCACTGCTGGTGAGAGAAAAGCAATCGCTCTGATGTGCATGGCTCTAAATGAGGTTGGTGTGCCGGCGGATTCTTTTACCGGTAGCCAGGCAGGTTTTATTACTGATACGAATCACAGAAACGCAAAGATTCTGTCGGTGGACCCGCACAGAGTTCGTGATTCTGTTGATAAGGGTCGCGTTGCGGTAGTCGCTGGGGCTCAAGGTATGTCTACAGACAGCAATGTCACGTTCCTTGGACGTGGCGGGTCGGACACTACTGCAGTTGCGTTAGCCCACGGTTTAGGCGCTGATGCTTGTGAACTGTATACCGACGTTTCGGGAGTTTTTACTACTGACCCAAGAGTTTGCCCGTCAGCGAAGCGAATGGAATCAATTTCGTTTGATGAACTTTTAGAAATGACGGCAGTTGGATGCCCCAAGCCGGTTATGCGATCGGTTGAAGTCGCAAGGTCTTTTGGCGTGCCGCTGCACGTTAGATCTGCGTTTACTTGGGAGCCAGGAACATGGGTAGTTGAGGAGGTTCCAGACATGGAGCAGGCAGTAATCAAAGGCATTGTCCCAGATGTGTCGCAGGCAAAGTTAACTATCTCTGGCGTGCGTGATGAGCCGGGGTTAGCTGCAAGAGTTTTTAGGACTTTGGCTGATGCGGGGGTACTCGTTGACATGATTGTGCAGAACGTTGGAGATCACTCGAAGACCGACATTTCTTTTACCGTCCCTCTCGACCACTTTGATGTCGCTCAATCAACCTGTGAAGAGATGGCAAAATCTATGGGGTTCTCGTCAGTTACTGGAGATAAAAATTTGGCGAGGGTCTCAGTAGTCGGTGCCGGAATGGCCTCTAACCCTGGGGTAGCCGCGACGATGTTTGAAACGCTCGCTAGCAATAGCATTAATATCGAAATGATCTCGACATCGCCGATCAGAATTAGCTGTGTTGTAGCCGAGAAAGATGTAGATCGGGCGACGGTAGCGCTGCATGAAGCGTATGGTCTAGGCAATTAAAAAAACTGGATACGGGTAGTCGTAAAATACGCATACAAGCTGTGTAACCTCAAACTATGCGCATAGGAATAGTGGGAGCTACGGGCCAAGTTGGAACTGTAATGATGCGGTTATTAACTGAACGCGACTTTCCAGTAACTGAGCTTCGTTTGTTTGCCTCGGCTCGATCTGCCGGAACCACTCTTGAGTGGTCTGGTAATAACATCACCGTTGAAGATGCAGCTACGGCTGACTTTATTGGTTTGGATATTGTGCTCTTTTCAGCGGGTAAAACCACTTCGCTAGAAATTGCTGAGAAGGTTGCTTCTCAAGGAGCGATTGTTATTGACAATTCTTCTGCATGGAGGATGCACCCAGAAGTACCACTTGTTGTGCCTGAGGTAAATGCAGACCAAGCGATGAATACACCTAAGGGAATTATCGCTAACCCTAACTGCACCACGATGGCGGCTATGCCGGTTCTCTTTCCTCTGCATAAAGAAGCTGAGTTAGTGTCTATTGTTGCATCGACATATCAGGCTGTGTCCGGAGCGGGCTTAGCCGGTGTGTCTGAACTTGCTGACCAACTCCGTGCCACTCTAGAAGGCGTAGAAAATTTAACCCATAATGGTGACGCTGTTGGCTATCCTGCGTCAGTTTCGTTTGCTCAGCCAATAGCCCATAACGTTTTAGCTCACGCCGGAAATTTTGTTGATGATGGTTCAGGGGAAACCGACGAAGAACAAAAACTTAGAAATGAAAGTAGAAAAATACTTGGTATTCCAGGTCTGAAGGTTTCTGGAACTTGTGTACGTGTGCCGGTTTTTACTGGCCATTCGATTGCTTTAAATCTACGATTTAAATCAATGCTGAGCCCCAAACGAGCGGCGAAGATTCTGGGCGAAGCTCCCGGTGTTGTCCTGGCTGAAGTGCCTACTCCTTTGATGGCAGCCGGTCAAGACCCTTCATATGTAGGCCGAATCCGAGAAGATTCAACTTCGGAAAATGGGCTCTCTTTGTTTGTCTCCGGGGATAATTTACGCAAAGGCGCTGCGTTAAACACAATTCAAATAGCTGAAGTCTTGGCTTAAAAAATTTAGGCAGATGCAGTAGTTAATTCTTGATTGATTTATCAACACAATTACATGGCTGAGCATGGCAAGCAGGACAACCATCGCTAAATCGTTGAACAGCGTCTTCCATAGATAAATCCAGCTGTGATGCAAGCGAAGCCAACCAAGCCAAAACATCTCCTAGTTCATGAAGTTGTTGTTCCTTGGTGCCTTTTCGAATTGCTTGAGAAAGTTCGCCGAATTCTTCGGTTAGCCAGGCGATAGTTGCTGCGATTCCTCGTTGGGTATCGCGGCTCCCGTAGGTTTGCACCATTAGGGTTTGAAGGTCGTTAAGATTCACGAATTGAGAGTATTACATTGTAAGTGACGAGGGACAGAGTCGTAAACAATCATTTCCTAGGCCACTCTAAATCTAAGGTTAAATGTGAACATCTCTGTTTCTAGATGAGCGTGCTGAGTTGACGCATGACCCTACGTTCATTCAGTGGTTGAGCTTCTCTTCGGTGAATCGTACCAATTGTGTCGAACAATAGAAGGTCGTTCTCTTCCCAGACATGTTTATACGTGCGCTCGGGAGCAGTAGCCTCTAGAAAAAGTTCATGGAGGAGCGCTTCACTGTCAGAGTTATTCATATCTGCAAAGCCGCAAGTTAAAGAATTTATGTACAACGCAGTCTTATTGTGAAATGGATGCTTGTATGCCGCAGGATGTTCCACGGGATTTCGATTCCCTGGGTAGTTAAAGTTCGAATTTTTTTTAGTACGTCGATCTCTATAGGTTTTGGTTTCTGCAGCGGCTTGGTGACGATTTGAACCTTCTAATTGGTGAAGGCCTGACAATTCATCAACTCTTTGTTTTAAGCTCTTAGACAGGGATTCGTAGGCTAAGTACGTGTTGGCAAACCACGTAGTACCACACTCAGTAGATGGAACCACTACAGCATTCAGAAAGCTTTCGCGACTTGGTCTAGGAAGATAACAATAATCTGTGTGCCAAGGAAGTGGGGTGGAAGAAGATACTAATTTTTCGCTTCCCCCTTCGTCTAGATCCGTCGAAAGTTCAAGAATTTCAGGGGTGGCTGAAGATACGCCGAATAGCTCTCCACCATTAAATAGATCGCCAAAGGCTGAGGCGAATTGAATGAGTTCGGAATCAGTTAATTGACGTTGACCGCGTAAAATTATTAGAGGGTCTTCGCTCAATGTTTCTTTGATCTCTGAAAAAATTTTAGGATCACCAATAAAAGCAGGGTCCCAGTTAGTGATAATGGAGCCGAAAGCTGCATCAACTTTCTCTATAACTAGTCTGGCCATGATTGAAATCTAACCATAATTTAGTAACTGAGTTGGATGAAACGAATTCAAACGTAATGCAACTAATGTAAACAAGATGCCTATGCACGAACGGGTTAGTTCTTAAACTACCGAACTTGGGCTTTGTATTTCTGCAAAGCGAGCCGAAAAATCTTTTACGAGATGTCTCGCTTCTTCTAAAATAAAAGTTTTGCTATCTGTAATATTTGATAGCAGGGCGCGACAAAAAACGGGCAATTATATTTGCGCAGAAGATTCGATAAACAAACGAAACGGTCAGTAGCGCCAGGTTAAATTTGGTGCTACTGACCGCTTACGAAGTTATTTTTTGTTTAGGTCAAATAGCTCGTACGTTCTGAGCTTCATCACCTTTGCGTCCAGGACCAACATCGAAAGAAACGGCCTGGCCTTCGTCAAGGGAACGATAACCGTCACCCTCAATATTTGAATAATGCAAGAAAAGATCGTCGCCGCCATCGCTAGGAGAGATGAAGCCAAAACCTTTCTCTGAGTTGAAAAATTTGACAGTACCTTGGGCCACTGGGCCCTCCTCATATATAAAATTGAAGCCGTTTTCGACCTCATTAGCTCTAAGGGTACGGGAAGAGAAGGCAGATGACTGAATTGAACCCGTTCGGCACCATAATAACTTGAGAAGGAAATGCTAGCGAAAGATATACCTAAGCTCTAAAAGCCCTGTTCTGTACAGAAAAAGTAAAAAAACTAGTCTATATAGAAGAAAGCTATGTTTCGGAAATGCTGTAATCAAAGGACATCTCAGTAGAAAACTCTCTTTGGTGCAGTGGACCTGAGGAAATGAGCACCTCTCAGCGATACCAATGAGGTTTAAGCCACGGCATTTGAGGTAATTACGATTTTACCGAAAAAGCGTCGCTCCTCCATTGCTTTGTGTGCCTCTATTCCGTCTTCTAGAGGCACACGAGAGTCAATTACAGGAATGAATTCTCTGCTTTCTGTGAGCTGCAGCAATCGATCAAGATCATCGCGTTTCCAGCCATTAGACCCACGGATATCCATTTCTGCAGTCCAAATAAAACGAAGATCAGTTTGTGGATTGAATCCCGCAGTTGCCCCACATGTTAAAAGTTTCCCTCCGAGTTTCACACAACGTAAAGATTCGGCCCAAGTATCTCCACCGGTGAAATTAACCACAACATCGTATCCACCGCCGGCAAATAGACTCCCAGTGCTAGCTCGGCAGTGTTTAACAAAATTTTTGGTCGAATAATTAATGGTTTCGTCAGCACCAAGTTCTTTGAGCTGACGACATTTTTCGTCTGAGCCCGCAGCCGCAATAACGTAAGCCCCCTTCATTTTTGCTAACAGTAAAGCACTGGTGCCCACACCGCCGCTAGCCCCAAGGATTAGGATGCTGTCACCTTGTTTAATCTCACCGCGTGTCAGCATCATGCGGTGGGCCGTTCCGTATGCGACAGGTAGACAAGCAGCATCCTCGAACGAAACGCTCTCAGGCAGTTGAATTAGTTGACTAGCTTTGACCACTACATATTCGGCGTAAGCGCCCCACCAAGTATCACCGATCATCCACATCTTGCCGCTCTCTAAATCCCAAAAAACAGGATCTACGAGAACACGATCACCTACGTTCCAGTCAGTAACGTCGCCAGCGACTTCCGAAACTTGGCCAGCACAATCGCAGCCGGGTATACCAGGAAGTGGAACTTTTATTCCTGGCATTCCTTGACGAGTGAATACGTCATGATAATTGAGCGAACAGGCACGGACGGCTACTCGGACTTCGCCTTTTTGAAGAGTCGGGGCTTCGATGTCTCTGTACCGTAATACGTCCAAAGAGCCATGTTCGTCAAAAACAATTGCTTTCATATCACGTCTTTCTTGTCACTAATTTTGATGCATTGATACTAAGAAAATTACGATCGACTTTTGCTGTTGAAGCCAGTGGAATCTCATCTAGAAACCACACCTGACGCGGATGGGCGTAGGCAGGCCCATGAGTAAGAGCGTAAGATTTGACTTCCTCAACTGAAAGGGAATGTCCATCCTCAAGTCGAATAAACGCAACAGGTAATTGTCCTTTTAAATCATCTGAAATGGAGACCACTACTGCTTGATGGATCAAGGGATGTTTTTCTAGCATTTGTTCAACGGCATCAGGGTAAATATTTTCTCCAGCGCAGACAAACATGTCATCGACTCTGCCAATGAAAAAAAACCAACCATCTTGATCGCGTCGCATTAAGTCGCCAGTGTGGTACCAACCATCGGTGAGTATCTCTTTGTTAACTTCGGGCAAATCGTGATATCCGGTCATGACTCCTGGAGATCGCACCAAGAGCTCTCCATTGTCGCCTGGTTCACCTGTTTCTGGGTCTATCAGTTTTAGCTCTACTTCTTGGTGCTGGTATCCCAAAGAAATTTTTGGTCGCGGGAGATCTTGTGGATGAGGCCCGAACTCGAGAACAGCTTCAGTTGTCCCATATCCGTTAGTTATAAAAGCACTTGGAAACAGCTTCTGGACATCATCGAAAAGCGCTTCAGTCAGTGGAGCTGATCCGATGAATACGCGCTGCACTGTTGAAAGATTAAAGATTGTGTCTGACCGTTCGATTTCGGCAGTAACAAGTGCGTACATAGTTGGTACACCGGAACACATCGTTACACCGTGAGCTTCTATTGCGTCTAAGTAATCAAGCGCATCAAATCTAGGCAACAATACTACGGTGCCCCCACTGGCAAAAGCTAATTTTGATGACATGGATGCGTTCTTATGGTAGAGCGGTGCTGACACGAGCATGACTTCTCCGGGCAATGTTGCCCCGAAATTAAGAACCGTAAATGTTATATTTTGGTGACTTAGCAAAACGCCCTTAGGTCGACCAGTGGAACCTGAAGTGTAAATTTGAATGGCGATTTGATTAGGCGTAACAGCCTTGGGTTCTATCTGAGGCTCGGCACTCGCTAAGAGTCGCCATTCGGGCGAGCCAATAACAATTTGCGTAACGTTTGTAGGCAGGTCAGATGCATGCTCCTCGTCAACGATTAATAGCTTGAGATTCGCATCATCAACGATGTATTGAAGTGTTTCTGCCGGGAGGCGAGTGTTAATCGGAACAAAGACCAGACCTGCTGAAGGAGCACCGAACATGATTTCATAATATTGAACACAATTACCTGCAAGCAGCCCGACTCGATCTTGCGGCTGTAAACCCAAGTTGAGAAGACCATTTGCTAAGGTACGAACTTTATTTTGTAGGTCAGCCATTGAATAAAGTTGTGGTGGACTTTGAGACCTGTCTATAAGAGCTACGCCACTATTTTGAGTCTCTCGATTTAGTAAATCAGCAATGTTCATACTCACCCTCAACTCTTCGAATAACTAAAATACGAAATTACCCGATAACTTCAGGCTCGCAAGTCATAAGAATCTCAGCCACTGCAGCGGTATTTGGAAGCCTTACAAGGGTTGCGACTGTTTCGGCTAGATCATCAGGATCAATCATAATTGATGCGTCCACTCCAAATTGAGCAGTCATATCGGTTGCCACGTAACCGGGGCAAATAGCGGTCACTCTGATACCGTTGTCAAACTCAGAATGTCTAACCGCATGATGGAGGGCTAATGCAGCATGCTTGCTCATTGCATACCCGGGCCCAAAAGTTCCCTTTACACGTTTGCCGGATAGTGAAACAACATTAACAATTCTTCCTGTCTCACACGAACGAAGAGATGGGAGGCATGCTTGAATCAGTCGCAGAGGTGCCTTGACGTTCACCGACCACATTTCATCTAACTGTTCTTCTGTTACCTCACCCAATGGTTGAGGGTGACAAACCCCAGCATTGTTAACGAGTGCATTAATAGAACCATGTTGCTGGATGGTTTCAGAAACCCATTGTTCGTCTGTGTTTCTGTCATTCGTGTCATACCGGTGACAAGAAACCCGTTCATCTTTGAAATCTGCAACGCTTGACTGGAGTTCGGGAAGGTTGCGACTTCCTAAACTGACTATCCAACCTTCCTTGTGGAAACGGCGTGCAAAGGATGCCCCAATCCCTCGATTGGCCCCATTGATCATGATTACTTTTCCGCGTGGATCAAGCATTCTTGAACCTTCCCATACTTTTTACTGTTGATGAGAGGGCGATGTTAATTTTCTCGGCAGCAGCAAGTCCAGACCGAAATGCTCCCTCAACTTTTGGACCGGCGAATGCTTCACCGGCTAGAGCAATTGTTGGCTCAGATCCCCATACAAGAGTTGGCTCAGGCCATGTATCTGTAGGCCCAGCATAGCGCCAGCGTTGAATCTGGTAATCAGTAATCCGTGCACCACTTAAATGGTCTTCAATTAGAGCAGTTGTCGCAACTAGAATTTCCTGGTCAGAATGTTCCCATAAAGATTCACTTAAAATGTTAGACAAATGAACCGTGATAGCTGGCTCATCACTGACTCCTTTCCTTTGATTATCACTTATAAAAGCTAAATCAGGATGATCTAAGAATTGAATACCCCCATGCTCGGGAAACAACGCTGGTGACTGGTCTAGCCGAAGAAGAGTAGCGATAGTTGGTTTGTAGTTGATTGAGGACAACTGAATATGAGTTTCTGGATTTGGCAACATCTGACTAAAGGAAAGAATAGCTAGACATTGGGGAACTGGAGCTGTGAGGATGTAGGCATTCGAAGGTATGTCACGCAAATCGTTAACTGTAGTTCTGGTACGGACGTTTATGTTCGCTTCAGAAGCCATCCATTTCACTAGAGAAGTCATTCCAGATGAGCCACACCATCGCGTATAGCCATCTGGTTCATCAGAGAAACCGTCAGTCCATTTCTTCACTGCTCCTTGTTGGCTTGCAGCTTCGATTAATTTTGCGAAATCGGAGCCGCGAGAAGTGAAGAACTGTGCGCCATGATCAAACCTAGCCCCTGCGAATCGCCTAGTTGCCATGCGACCGCCAACTCCACGCCCTTTCTCGATGACCTCCACAACATGTCCGTAAGATTGAAGCTTTCGGGCTGCTGCGATTCCAGAAATTCCGGCGCCAATTACAATCACATCAGGATGATCTTTGTTCATATAATACGAAGGTACTTGTGCTAATACTTTCTCACATACTGCGGTTAGGTTGTTTAATTGAAAGTTAATTTTGAAGACTGCGTTTGAACTTTATGAAAAGAGATTAAAAGTGAAATTATTTTTGCTACTACTCGTATCACTAAGTTTAATTTTCAGTAGCTGCGGTGGAGCACCTGAATGGAGAGACGAGCAGAAGGCCAATTTTTTGCGTTCTTGTCGTCGAGAAGCTGGCTATGAAAAGAAAGATAAATGCACCCCGTTAGCGGCAGAAATTACAGAACGTATTGCCTCGGGGTCCTCACAAGCTTGCTTGCTTAACGAAGCTTTTAAGATAGCAGTAGCAATGAGTGAAAGCGAAGAAGTCGTTGCTAGGCAAAATTTTGATAAGTGCTGATTGTGATCTTATTAGTGTGAAAATTTAGTCGTTCGAAGTAAATCTGATTAGAACATCTCTGCTAATTTAAGTTAGTTTTTTGACTACGAACGTGGTTTCGCAATAGCTGCAACGGTTGCTGGAGCGATTCACTACAGGAGAGGACGTTCCGCAATATGGACAGAAAAGTATGTCCGTTTCTAGCGGTGCCCGATAGAAAAACCCTGATTGGATAATAACGATTAATAGAGCAGCGCAGAGAAGGATTACTAGCGATGCAGCTAGCTGGCCAGGAAAAATAAAGATTCCCCAAACGGCTAATATAGCCATGATAAAGAGAGCTGTGCATGCGGAGATGGTGACGCGGGCCACCAGCTTCGACGGTCTGGCTAGAAACACTGATGAAACTATTAGACCCGAAATTGAATTAATAGCTAAGGTCGCTGCAACCTTTTCCGGAATGATTGAAATTTGATCGACACCCCAAATTAAGCAAAGTAAATACAGTTCTATTCCGGCGGAGCCGATAACTGCCATCAAACCCCATATCCGAAGACCTGGTTTACTCCAGGCAGAAGTCCCGAGGTAATGGTTAATTGTCGCCAGCACTAAAATAATGCTTGTCGCAACGATACGAAAAATTCCTGAAGACCCGTTGCCGGAAATAATCGCAATCGTTGCGAGTAGTGCATTGACGCATACTAAACTGATGAGAAATTTTGGATTTGTGAACCATCGACGATTCATAAAAGAAAATATTCTGAGCATTAAAATTTAATCCTCCACGTTTTCGTATGTATCAGCCGCCCAAAAGCATGGTTATTGAGAATGGGTGTAAGGATAACACCCGGTTCTAACAGTGAAAGTTGTGATGAGACGGCGAAAGCTTATCCAATCAAATAAATTTGGTTCGTTATTTAATTGCAGCGGCAACAATCCCATTGTCATGAAGTTTGCCAACCTCGGGCGACGTCATACCTAGTACATCCATAAGTATTTCATCTGTATGTTGGCCAAGAAGAGGTGCCGGCGCAGGGTCTCCCCGATCAATTTCTGAAAATGATAGAGGTGAACGAGGAGCGAGAACACGTCCCACTCCGGGTTGATCAATAGTTGCGAACATAGGATTTTCTTCGCTACAGCGATGATCTTCTTTCACGAGTTGAACAAAAGTTTGATACGGGCCCCAGCAAACGCCCTTGGCATCAAATATTGCACCAATTTCTTCGAGAGTATGGGATTGTATAAATGGTGTAATGAAGGATGCAATGGCATCACGCGCATCCCAACGATCACCTTCTTTACTTAGATCGAGTCCCAAAGCGTTCTCGATAGCGGGTAAATGATCGATAATATTTGTCGCTTCAGCGAGGCTTTTCCATTGGCGTTTACTAATAGCGACGACCATGACGCGCCGTTCGTCTTTAGTAGCAAAGTCTCTACCAAAGGCTCCGTACAGGTCATTACCTACAGGAACTCGATCTCGGTTCGTTAATTGTGCCTGAGCCATGTAACCGAGATTTGCGACCATGGCGAAGGCCACATCTGTTAGAGAAATTTTAGAGAGTTGACCGATTCCAGTGCGGGTCCGATGCCGCTCCGCCGCTAACAATCCAACAGCGGCAGTTAACCCAGTAGCCGTATCCCAGGCAGGGAGAACGTGATTTGTCGGCATGCTAGACCCAGTTGGTCCCGTGGCCATTGCGAAACCCGATGAGGGATTTACTGTGTAGTCCACGGCAGTTGACTCATCTGGGTTACCAATGATATTTATGTAAATTAGATCTTCTCTAAGGGAACGAAGGCTGCTATCGGCTAGCCACCCAGTCTCGGGAAAGTTCGATAAAAATATGCCGTTATCAGGACCTGGTTCAGTTATCAGACGAGTGACTATTTCTCTTCCTTCGTCACTACGGAGATCAATTTGTATTGACTTTTTGCCCTTATTGAGACCTGCCCAAAATAGGCTTACCCCTTCTTTGGTTACTGGCCACCGCTGATAGTCAAGGCCACCTCCAATAGCATCAAATCTGATTACTTCGGCGCCTAGCTGCGCCAGCGTCATTCCTCCCAGAGGAGCAGCCACGAACGCCGATCCTTCGATGATTCTTAATCCTTCTAGAACTGGTGTCATTTGTACTCCCTAGTCACTCGAGCAAGCTCAATCATGAAAGTATTGGCTTATAACCAACCGCACTTATCATTTTTGAGTTA
>DMOB01000329.1:0-1472 GCA_003452475.1 Acidimicrobiaceae bacterium
GCGGGCAGAACCAGTAGACCTGCTAAGAAGGCTATAGATGTATCGGTAAGAGTAACAAGAGCGCCAACTGTGGGTAGATTTTCATCGGCTCGGATATATGAGCCATAAACCAGCATCGTACCGACACCCAGAGACATTGAGAAAAAAGCTTGCCCCATTGCACTGACAATAAGGTCCGGATTAGTAATTTGAGAAAAATCAGGCACTAGATAATGTTTCAGTCCTGCAGACGCACCATCCTGAGTGAGGACATAGACTATCAATGCCAGCATAAGGGCAAACAACGACGGCATTAAACGACTAGACCACTTCTCGATGCCCTGCTCAACTCCTGCGCTGATTATCAAGACCGTGAGCAGAACAAATAGGCCCGAAAACCCAATATTTCTTGCCAAGCTAAAATCTGTTAGCCACGAACCCAAATTTTCTTGGCCTAGTAGAGTGGTGGCAGGTTCCATCATGAACGCGAGCATCCAGCCAGCGACGATACTGTAGAAGCTCAATATGAGCGCTGCCGTAATCATTCCACCAATACCAACAAACCTGCCGACTATCTTAGCTTTTAGGCTAGACGAGATAGACTGTAGCGCGCTAACCATATTTGATCGAGTGTGGCGTCCAATAACCAACTCAGCCATCAGTGCTGGGTAAGCCAAAAGAAATGCAAGTATGAAATACATTAATACGAACGCTGCGCCACCATTTTCAGCAGCATTAGTTGGGAAACCCCAAATATTTCCCAAACCAACTGCTGACCCGGATGCGGCGAAAATAAATGCCAAGCGAGAAGAAAATTGTCCTCTTTGCATACCAATAACCTTAAACGCGCTCTCAATTGCTACGAGTCTAGGGCATTGAGCTATTAAATTCGAGCCAAAAGTTTCTCAAGAAGATAGCAATCAGATGAGAGAGAAGTCTCATCATTAATATTAGTGTGATAAAATCGCTAACCTCAGGGGGGCGTTCTGGATTCGACGCGGGTTACAAAACCTCCGGTGCATGCCGAGATGGTGACCAATCTCGTTAATCCAAAGTCGCAAACTTATAGTTGCCAACGACGACAACTACGCACTAGCTGCTTAAACCCCAGTGTAGTGCCGTTTGACTGGAGCCGTGCTTATGCGTCCAGAGTTCTAATCCCTTCGGGGAGAGGAATGCTCAAATGTCATATCTCATGAGATCGTAATGAAGCTTGTTCGGGGCAGATTTATTAAAACTTTACCGAAATCGTTTGTTATGCGCCCTGCCAGTCGGGTTGTAATGGATTAAATTTAAAGACTGAACTAAGCATGTAGAGCCGCAGGCAGCGGACAAGCGGACGCGGGTTCAATTCCCGCCGCCTCCACCAAATAATGGCCCCGCAAGGGGCTTTAAAGTACCATAAAGCATTGATTTAAATCGGTTTTATCGAGTTTTAAAGGCTCAAAAAGATTCATCAGATATTGTAAAAATCCACGTTTTATGTAACAATT
>DMOB01000329.1:1884-14917 GCA_003452475.1 Acidimicrobiaceae bacterium
CGAGTGAGTTTCTTGCCAACATTAAAAATGTCAGTACCCGCCTGTGGTCAGGTGATGATATTGATGCTGGGCCGACCACAACGAATTAATTCACAGCATAAGCGATGATCTTGTCTTTAAAATTAGGCACCAACAGCTTATTCAGTGCGCCTGAATATGAAATGTCGGCACTTCGCTCAGGGTCGGTAGAGATAAGCTCACTCACAACACCATCGTAGCCAACAAAATAAACGGTCCCTCGCCAGTCGGACACGAAAAACCCGGTTGAATCGTATTTCCATATACCATCAATTCTTCCGTCTATACCTTCAGTAATAGTCGATACGCTGTTATCTGCAATACTGATGGATTTAACGGAGCCTTCCGAACTGCTCATAATGATGTTGTCGCCATCAAGATATAATCCACCTTGACGTGGTTTGTGCTTCTCTGCGCCATAGAACACACTAAAAACGCCAGAGGAATCGATTTTATAGATGACACTCTTGGCAGAATCTGACACATACACCGTGTCGATGGATGGATCAAAAACAAGGTCGTTTAACCGGTCTGATCCTTCGGGTGCAGTATAGGTAGCTAGAACATCACCAGTGGCCGTATCAATGACAGCCACTGTATTCAGATCGGCGACATACAAATTACCGTCATTCAGCGCCATGCCTTTAGGGGCTTTTAATCCGGTCGCCCATTCCTTTTCCAGGATTGCACCGTTTTCACCTAACTTAGATATAAACCCACCGTTATCTTTCCAGGCAGCACGGCGTCCCTTGGGATTAATATTGGCGGCGTAAATAACTTGATTAGCACTATCGTGTATGACGGATTCTGGCCCATTCAGGCCACCATCAACTGACTGCCAACTTTGAGTTAGCGTTATGGTCTTTGCTGCCTGGCCATCACTTTTCGCGCTATGAACAACATTCAGACCTCCTGCAAAAATCAATAAAATAGTCGCTGCTAAAAATGCTTTTGTTGATTTCATAATATTCCTTCCTTATTGATTATCAGTTACATCCAAATAAAATTCGTTAGCTCTGCTAATGGCTAACGCAATTCGCGGCGTAAAATTTTACCCGCATTGGATTTAGGCAGTTCATCGAGATACTCAATAAACTTTGGTGCTTTGTAAATACCCATGCAGACCAGTATGTCTGGCTAAGTATGGGTCGTTTTAAATTCTATCGTTATCTTTGACGATCATTAAATCTTGCTACCATCCAGTACATATTCCAAAATAAGCCAACAATGGCTTAGGGCTCCAATTAAAACAAAGCAATGCCAAATAGCATGATTAAAGGCGATGGCTTTAGTCACATAAAAAATAACTCCAATGCTGTAAGCAACACCTCCTACCAGTAGCAATAAAAATCCTGGTGGCGCCATCACCAGGAAAAGCTCATAAATCACAAATACTGCAGACCAGCCCATAGCCAGATAAGTAATGACTGAAAACCATTCAAAACGTCCGGCAAAGAACGCTTTAAAAATAACACCAGCAAGTGCAGCGGACCAAATAACAATAAGCAGCACAGTTGCCGACAGGCTATTTAATGAAATGGTTAAAAGAGGCGTATAAGTCCCAGCAATTAACAGGTAAATAGCGGAGTGATCAAGGCGTTTTAAAACATCTTTTACGTTTGGCTTTTTTGCCGCATGGTACAAAGTGGATGTTAAAAACATTAGCATTAGACTGATACCGTAAGCCACGGCACCGGTTTTCTGTAGCAGGCTGTAATCAGCTGGCATTATTGCGATCATATAGATCAATGCGGCAACTGAGATGAGAAAACCAATACCATGTGTTAGTGCATTGGTAAATTCTTCTGCAGCTGAGTAAGCTGGAGCGATAGTATTATGAATATCGGCATAGTAATTTTGGTTCATAGTGCGCTTTTACATCCAATCGATTTAAGAAAAAGAATGGTTAAATTCTCACAGGTACAGAAATATCAAAGTTCACTAGAGCGCAGGTACTTTATCGATGCGCATCCATTTTGCGGTGCGACTCATAAAGCCCATCTTCCCCGTTATGAGCATTTGGTCAGTCTCGGGTAGAGAAATTTCCACTTTTTTATAGTCTTCTAGTTTTTCGATATAGATCTGACCGTACCAGGCGTTCTGTTTATTTTTATTGATTGTAATGTCTGTTAAAAAAGTACGACCAACACGTTCGGGAAATCGATCATTGCGCACTATGATACCGGTGCTTTTTTCCATCTCAATCCAAACATTGTGTTTGGCGTGTTTCCAATAACCGGATAGATCGTTGCTAAAAGCTATTGATGCGGACAGTAAAGTGCTGAAGAAAAGAATGTAGCGAACAGCTCTTGGAGATTTCCCCGTGCGGGGTAATTGCTTATTAACCACATATTCACCTTTCATAAAGTAGACAGTCTTTTTAAGTGCTGGGTAATCATTTAAGTGTTTATAGATATCCGTTTCACTTTAGCCCTTCCTTGGTCTGAATAATTTTGTCTGAGTTTGCCGGCAGGAAGAAAGCCACGCCATCTTGACCAACAGTGTAGTCAGGAAAGATATCCTCGGCGCCATTCAAAAACAGAGCTTCCTGTCCAGGAAAAATTATGGGTGGCACGATGTGGTAGTAAAGAAGATGTCCCACACCCGCATCGCGAGCTATTTCGGCAGCCTCAACTGGGCTGGTATGGTAGTCGCGAATATCATAAAGAACTTTAGCTGTGCTTTTGTTGCCAAGTTTTGTTGCAACTTGCTCCATCATGGTCACCATATTGGGAGCGAGACCTTCGTGAACGAGCAAGTCCACTCCCTCCGCGAATCTCTGAACATTGGCAGACTTCACCGTATCGCCAGAAATAAGTAGCGAACGGCCCTTGTAACTAAAGCGGTATCCCACGGATGGCTCGACTGGTGCATGGCTTACTGCCAGCGCTTCGATAGTTAGACCAGCTTCATCATAGACTTTAATTAACTCTCCAATCGCGGGTGTCTTAAAGGGTATGGCCGTAAGGCCTGCGCCGGCCAGAGGGGCCACTAGATCACCATGGTGTTCATGACGGTAGACAACGTCTTGGGAATAGGCATCATTGAACCCGTTAACCACGCTATCTACGCCTTCTGGTCCGTAGACGGGAAGGGGATCCGTGAACTCTCCTCCAGCCCATCGAGCTACGCCCATATTTCCTAGGCCATCGATATGGTCAGAGTGAAAGTGAGTCAGCAAAACGGCTTGGATATCACCCGGTTGGTAACCGATGCGTTGGAGAATAATGCGCCCATTGCTACCACTATCGACAATAAATAGGCGCTGGCCTGCCACCACTGCCACGCAGGGCCCTGAGGCGTTGGGAGCGGCCAATGGGCTGCCTGCGCCGCACAGTGTGAGATGCAATCCATCTTCATGTGCTGCCAAATAATCGGCGCCCATACCGGCTTCGATACCCCTCATCACTAAACCTGTGACGATACTGTCGCGCTGGAGATAGCCCAGTATCGCAATGACCGCTACGACAATAAGTAGGACTGCGGCTCGTTTCATGGTCAGTACCTTTGGACGACTTTACCGAACAAAATAATAGTCCGATAAACGCAATCCAGAGAATCATATTCGGTCAAGTTGATTCTCCTTCTAAACGCTTCAGAGTCCCATCCAACTTTGTGGGTTATTGGTTTTATGGCGCTTTTGAATGGTTTCAGTCGACTTAATTATTTTTTTTAGTTGGGCCTGTTTTTTATCTAAGCAAAGTTGGCCGAAATAGATTCCCTCAGGTGCTTGAAGTTTTCTTATTCTTAAGCAGAAACGTAGTGGAAATTTTAAATAAATATAAATGAACTATGTCTTAACTTCGGCATTTTTAAGTAGATATTAGAAAATTAAAATTAGGGGAAATACTTATGAAAAATACAACGATAGGCTTATCCGCCCTTGCGCTAGCTATTGCTAGTTCGGGCATTGCAGCGCAGGACAGTGGGCTTGAAGAAGTGATTGTCACAGCGGCGAAACGTAGCCAAGATTTGCAGGAAGTACCGATTGCGGTAAATGCATTCACATCCCAAGTTATCCAAGAGGCCGGTATTAATGATGTGCAAGATATCGCCATAATGACACCAAGCGCTCATGCAACAACCACTAGGAGTCCTTTTCAGACTAGGCTGGCCATTCGTGGAATCGGTACGGCACAAAATGATCCCGCTTTAGAGCCCTCAGTCGGTATCTTTGTCGACGGGGTGTTCTTGGGTCGCACCGGTTTGGGTACCTCCGACCTTACCGATATTGAGCGTATTGAGGTGCTGCAGGGACCCCAGGGCACGCTTTATGGCAAAAATACCAATGCTGGCGCCATTAGTGTGATTACTAAAAAGCCCAATCTCGAGGAGACGGAAGGTTACGCACAGTTCTCTACCGGAGACTACGGCATGAGAAAAGTAACGCTGACCGCAACAGGGCCTCTGAGTGAGACTGTCGCTTACCGCCTTTCGGGCAACAGTCATCAACACGATGGCTACTATGATAATGCCAATGGCTCTGACCCCAGCGATGCCGATGATTGGAATGTGCAGGGTAAGCTTCTGTGGGAGCCCAGTGCAGAGTTAAGTGTGGTGCTAAATGCGTCTCATGTAGAACGCGATAGTGCAGGTGGTGGCTTCGATATTACGCCGAGTGCTGGCGTGCAAGCGGAGCTTGCTAGTCAGGGATTACCAGCGGCTGATACTGATCCTTACAACCGTAATATAGCCACCGATTCAGATGGTCTATTTGAGATGGAATCGGACAACTTGTCACTTCATGTTACCTATGACCTTGACTGGGGAAAAGTGACCTCGCTTACTGCTTGGAATGACTATGAGTACTTAACGGATATAGATGCCGATGGCTCACAGCTTGATGTTCTAGGAACTGCAATGCCTGAACCCAATTCAGGAGATAGTCTGTCACAGGAAATTCGTCTGGATTCAACCCTGGGTGATACTATCGACTATCAAGTCGGATTGTACTACTACGATCAAAAGACACAGCGCGGTGCTGATGGATATGTGGGTACAGTTATAGGAGAAGATTTTGTAACCCTTGCCGGACCAGGTTACTTGGGAGCACTCGCTACGTTTGGACCACAGCAGATCCCGCTTCTTGGGTTTGCCGCCAAACCAGGTGATTCCATTGGTGGCAAAAATGTTTGGGATTCAGAGACACTGGCTGCCTTTGGTCAGATGACTTGGCGTGCTTCTGATCGTCTTTCTGTGACCGCGGGTCTGCGCTGGACCGACGAGGAAAGAGTAGCTGACCTCCTCACTATAACTACCAGCACACCTTTGACGCCCATGGAACAGGCACAATTGCGCCAGATCAGTGCCGGGATTCAACAAAACCCCAATCTACCTGCAAGAACTAAAGCTGTGGTTCTGAACCTAATTAGCACACCATTTATCGACAGATTGGCTACAGAGATTGATGCAACGCTTGAGCGTCGCAGCATTAACAAAGATTGGCTGATGCAAGTAGCCTATGACCTTGATGATAACAGCATGGTATACGCCAGTGCCTCAACAGGTACTAAATCTGGTAACTTTAATGGCGTAAATGGCCCAGCGATCTCACGTGAATTTGACGATGAAAAAACTAGGAGCTATGAGTTGGGTATCAAGTCCACTCTGCTTGATTCAACATTACGTATTAATGCGGCAGCCTTCGTCACCGAAGTTGATAATCTTCAATTCCAGTCCCAGTTAGCAGACGCAGGTACTGCTGTAAGTAATGCGGCTATGGCTGAAGTCGCTGGGGTGGATATATCACTTCAGGCAAAGCCATTAGACAACCTGACTTTGGAAGCTGGCGTGTTGTATATGGATAAGTACGAGAATATTCGACCCGCCCTTGAAGAAGGAGATGTTGAAGAAATTACCAATTTGAACTTCGTGGCAGATTGGAGTGGCAATTTGGCGGCTACCTTTGTGATTCCTGTTGAACAGGGGGCAGTCTATATGCGCGGTGATTACATCTATCGCGGCGAGCATGAAGTTTCAAATGGTCGAGATGACCGAAAAGAGTTAAATGCGAGAATAGGCTGGCGCAATGACAATTGGAATCTATCGATTTGGGGCAAGAACCTGACCGATGATGAGTACGCATCCATGATTAACAATGTCCAGAAATGGAGTGGTAACCAACCCCATCTGTTAGCACCACCGAGAACCTATGGTGTCGATGTGCGTTATAACTTTTAATAGTCGCTGAAAAGGATAAACGGCCGGCAATTCGCCGGCCGTTTTACCAATGGCTAGATTAAAACAGCAGTGGAATTTATTATTGGTGTTCCAAGATTAGTTGTTGTCAGACTGAAGGTTTTTTTTGAGTATGGCGCTTCACAATTCTTGTACAGGAGAAATCTAAGATGAGGTGGTTGGGTCGTCTACACAAACCATGGCTGCACTTCCTTATTTTAGGTAGCGTTTTATATCAGATTCAAATCACAGTATTTCCCGATCCCAAAACGGTGATAGGGCCATTGAGCGCATCGCGGCAAGAAGTTTTGCAACAGCAGTGGCTGACAAGTTTTGGACAACCACCTACTGTCAAACAGCAAGCAAAACTGATCGCCGATGAGTTGGAGCGTGATCTGCTGTTTCAGCGTGCTCTGGAGCTTAGGCTGCATTTGCAGGACGGCATTGTCTATGACCAGCTCATTCGCAATATGCGTTTTCTGGATGTCGATACAGATAAAAGTAACTCCGAGTTATTTCGGGCGGCTATGGATATGCGCCTCCATCTCGGGGACGAAGTGGTTAAAAGGCGACTGATTGACAAAATGAAACAACGACTATTAGTGATTAATCCTCCCATTGAAGTCGAAGAAACACAAATCGCCGCAGAGTTTATTGCGCGTAAGCATGAATTCTATCGCTCACCGCGCTATTCGTTTGCCCATGTATTTATTAACCCAGAGCGCGAAGCTGAGCTTGAGTCAGTGATAAAAACGATTCAAGAGCAGCAATTAGATGCGAGAGCAGCCAGGTATCTAAGTTCGCCATTTATATCGGGCTATGAATTTCAAGCACAGACGGCCGAGCAATTGGCACGTAACTTCGGGGGCATATTTATATCAGACCTAGTTAAAATAGACCCTGCTGTTAATCAATGGCATGGCCCCATCCGCTCTTCTTTTGGTTGGCATTATGTTTGGGTTAGTGCCGTCGAAGCGGGGCGAGATGCCCGTTTAGACGAGGTGGCACCTCAACTACGACGTAGCCTCGAAGTCACAGCGCGTGAGCAAGCCTTACAGGCTGCGATGGTGGCTTTGCGGTCCAACTACGAGGTGCGGCAGTGAACCCTTTGTTGCGCATAATCGCGATGATAAGCGCATCGCTATTACTATCTCATAGCGCTTGGGCGCATCTTTTTGCGCCCTCACTGCTCAAGATTTCAGAAGTCTCGCCACAGTCTTATCAGGTGGTATGGAAAACGCCAGCCAAGATCACCAGCAATATCCCTTTGCAGCCCATCTGGCCCGTGGGTTGTGACAGCGAAACAGAGAGTTCGCCTATGACAGAAGGCACGGGCATTGTATCCAGCTGGCAACTAGTCTGTGAGCCGTCATATGAACAAGGCTTAGTCGGGCAGATCTTGGGTGTCTCCGGCCTCGGGGTTAACCAGGTATCGGCTATGGTTATACTCAACCTGCGCGATGGCCGCCATTACCAACAGATACTGACTGCCGAAACACCACAATTCCGAGTACCGCTTGAGCCTGCGCAGAACCAAGTAATGACTGAGTACTCAGTGCTTGGTGCAGAGCATATTTGGGGTGGTATTGATCACCTGATGTTTGTCTTTGGCTTGTTACTATTGATTGGGGTTGGGGCAGGGTGGCGATTAATTGGCACCATCACGGCGTTTACGCTGGGTCACAGTATTACTCTGTCACTGGTGACGCTGGGTTTCTTAAGCTACTCAGTGCCGCTGGTGGAATTCACCATAGCTCTGAGTATTTTTATCTTGGCATTAGACCTTGCCCGCGGTGATAAAGGTGGATTATTCCGCCGTTATCCTTGGTGGCTAGCTGGTGGTTTTGGCCTGCTGCATGGCATGGGATTTGCGGGGGCCTTAGCCGAGATCGGCCTGCCTCAGGGCAGCGTACCCCTGGCTCTGCTGTTTTTTAATCTCGGCATAGAGCTGGGTCAAATTGCCTTTATTCTGCTATTGCTGGGTGCTTGGCAGTTGGCCAAACGGCCGTTATTACCCTGGCAGGAGCGTCTGTTACCCGTGCCAGTTTATACGCTGGGGGGGCTGTCGGCCATGTGGTGTATTGAGCGTGGGCTACTACTTCTGCCATAAGTGGATTATTTAAATTTTTAAAATCCTGCCCTGCAGGAAAAAAGAGAGAGGATTGTATGTTTAAGAAAATCGGGTTAGGCGTGATTGTTTTGTTACTTGTGGCTATTGGCTATGTCTGGATCAAATTTGTGTTTCCCTTACAGACATCAGCGGATAGAAATGGGCCAGCTACCGCAGGCCGCGATTACGCCTTGCAAGACGACAGTCGGTTAACCTTGCCCGTCCCGCAAGTGGCCAATTATCAGGCTGCGCCTAACCCCGATATGAATCTCTATTGGGGTGAATTGCATGTGCATACTAGCGAAAGCTTTGATGCCACGCTGTTTGGTAACTCGCTGAGTATTGAAGACGCCTACCGTTTCGCTAAAGGTGAACCACTAACCGTCGCTGGCGGTGAGGTCATGCAGCTCAGTCGGCCACTGGACTTTGTAGCGATCACCGACCATGCCGAAGGCTTCGGCACCCGCACCCACTGCGGCGACTCAAATCTGTCTCTGGCTGAGCGTGCCGCCTGCTGGCTAGCCAATGAGCCCAACCCAAAGATTTTTCAAATCCTAGCGGCGAAGGTTCGTGGCACAGCAGCCCCTGGCGACCCATCAAAGCCAGCCGGTGTCTATCAACAGACGACTCGCCAGCCCCTTGCTCCAGGTTCTTTCCCGACCTGTAAGTTTGGCGATGGCGCCTTTGAGCGATGCATTAAAAACACTGCCTCCGACTGGGCCCGCTATATCAACCTTGCCGACAAGTACTATGAGCCGGGTGAATTGACTACGCTGATCGGCTATGAGTTCTCGCCGGGAATGCCGGATCAGGGCAAGCACCATCGCAATATTATTTTCCGCTCCAATACGGTGCCTGAACGCGCTATTTCAAGTTTGGATGTGCCCAATGCCATTGAACTGTGGAAGGGACTTGAAGCCACTTGTTTTGAAGACTGTGATTTTTTGACCATACCTCATAATCCCAATAAAGCTTGGGGACTGATGTACTCGCGCTACACCTGGGATGGTCAAGAATATAACGAGGCCGACTGGCGCTTACGACAGCAGCGCGAACCACTGGCAGAAATATTCCAGGTGAAGGGCGCGCAGGAGTGCGCGCTCGGTGTCGGTGCTACGGATGAAGAATGCGCTTTTGAACAGGTGTTTGATCCTTGTCAGCCCGGTGAAACGACCGGCTGTGCCTTCGAGACGGGATTTGTCCGTCAGGGCTTGAAGGTAGGATTAGAGCTTGAGCGAGAGTTGGGCTTCAATCCGCTGCAAACTGGCTTTATAGCCGCCACCGACAGCCATAATTCTAACCCCGGTGATGTAGAGGAATGGGACTTTCCTGGTGCCGTCGGTGCAATAACTTCATCTGCATCTCGACGCCTGAGGCCTTCCCCGAAAGCACAAGCTCCCTATAAAACAGCGATTAAATTTCACACCTCTGGGGGTCTTGCGGCGGTTTGGGCGCCTGAGAATACCCGTGAGGCAATATTTGATGCCTTAGCCCGTCGTGAAACCTACGCTACCTCGGGCCCGCGCATGGCGGTGCGGTTCTATGCTGGTTGGGATATTGATAAGGCCGTTGTCAACGACCCCAATGCGATTCAGTCCGTAATGGTAGATGGGGTACCTATGGGTGGCGTGCTACGCACCAACAATTCAAAACAGGGATCTCCCGGCTTTTTTGTCTGGGCGACCCGCGATCCAATGGATGCTCCCTTACAGCGCGTCCAAATGATCAAGGGTTGGATTGATGCCGAGGGTCAAACCCAAGAAAAAGTGGTTGATATTGCCTGTGCTGATGGATTGGCTGTTGATTTGGCAACGGGACGCTGTCCAGACAATGGCGCAACGGTTGATCTTAACAGTTGCAATTTCAGCACTGGTTCCGGCGCTAATGAGTTAAAAACCCTATGGCATGATCCTGACTTCGATCCGGCCCAGAATGCCTTCTATTATGTGCGCGCTTTAATGAACCCAACTTGTCGCTGGTCTACTTATGATGCTATCCGGCTTGGCAGGGAGCCAGATCCTCGCGTACCGGCAACAATTCGCGAGCGGGCCTGGACTAGTCCAATCTGGCTTGATCATGAGGGCTGACAGGATAGGCGGATTTACAAGATTGCATGGTTTCTTAGCAAGGAGGCTTGGATCACCTAAAAAATCTGGCCGATTATGATTCCTAAATGTGATTGCGTAACACCATAATAAGTGTGCCAACAAAACTAATGAGCTAGTTTTCGAAAGGTGTTTAAACTGGTATTTGATTTCGTCTCAACCAGTGCCGATTACCAACACTTTGACAAGATGTTATTCGATAAAAAGAGATATAACCTATGAACCATCGCACTTCATTATTTATCGTTTGCGTTCTGATCGCCGCCTGCTCTGACGACCAGGCCCTAAAGGATAAGCGTGCCCAGGCTCAAAAATACTATCGCACGACCAATACGGTTATCCCACAAAATAATGAAATCATAAGTTTCCCAACAGTATCTAAACCCGATCATAATCGCCCCGCCCCTAACCTTGATCGCAATGCCTATTTTGGTGATTTACATGTGCACACAACGCTTTCCTTTGATGCGTCTGCTTTTGGTACCACCGCATCACCTGCCGATGCGTATCGCTATGCCCAGGGTGCGGCGATCAAGCATCCCAGCGGTTTTGAAGTACAGCTGGCACAACCCCTAGATTTCTATGCGGTTACCGATCATGGCATATTTCTTGGTTTGATTAATGATGCCGCAGATACCGAGACAGATTTTTCGCAATACGAACTAGCTAAGCCGTATCACAATATTAATGAGTCGGTCGATGGTGGTATTTTAGATTTGGCCAAACGAAGCATGGTATTCGGCAACTTCATTAGTGATGTGGTGGGGGGGCTTCTCGATGGTACTATCGAGAATAGCGTCGTCAATAAGGTCAGTAAATCTGCCTGGTCGAAAACTATTGAAGCGGCCGATGAGGCCTATGTACCAGGTACCTTTACCACCTTTGCAGGCTATGAGTTCACTTCATCCACGTCGGAGCGAGAGGCATTGCATCGCAACGTTATTTTTCGTGGTACCGAACGCATACCGGCACTGCCTTTTACTCGTTTTAACAGCCTTAATCCTGAAGCCCTATGGGGTTGGATGGACAATATGCGTGAGCAGGGCGTAGAAAGTTTGGCAATACCACACAACAGCAATGGCTCTAATGGCGCCATGTTTATGTTTACCGACTGGGCGGGCAATGCCATTGATCAGGAATATGCTGACCTGCGCTCGCGCAATGAACCACTGGTTGAAATCACTCAGGTGAAAGGCACATCAGATACTCACCCATTGCTGTCAAAAAATGATGAGTGGGCTAATTTTGAGATCTTTCCTCTGCGCACCTCTACTAAATTACTCAGTGACCCGCCGGGCAGCTATGTGCGAAATGCATGGCAACGCGGCCTATCCATGCAGGAGCGAGGTGGCGGCAATCCCTATAAGTTTGGTGTGATTGGCGCCAGTGATACTCATACAGGCGCAGCTTCACTGGAAGAAGACAACTACTTTGGCAAAATCGGTTCGTTTGATAGCAGCGCCGAAAAGCGTGGCTCGGTGCCAGCGAGTTTTCTCTATGGCACTTTAGTCAAGCTGGCTGCACCGGAAATGATCCAAGAGACAGCCGATAAGACCTACCTTGATTTTTCAGGCTACCACTACTGGGGTGCGTCTGGTATTGCCGGAGTCTGGGCCGAAGAAAACACCCGCGAAGCGATTTACGATGCACTGCGTCGTAAGGAAACCTTTGCTACCAGCGGCACACGTATCAAAGTTCGATTTTTTGCTAGTTACGATCTCGCTGATGCTGAGTTGAATAGCCCAGATCTGATTAAAAACGCCTACCAAAGCGGCATCACCATGGGTGCCACCCTGCAAGCGAGCGGTGAGCGCCAACCCATATTTTTAACTTGGGCGGTAGCTGACCCCAATACCGCGCAATTACAGCGCGTACAAATTATTAAAGGCTGGTTTGAAGACGGCGAACATCAGGAGCAGGTTTACGACGTAGCCTGCGCCGACGGCTTAACCGTAGATCCACAAACTCATCGCTGCCCAGACAACGGCGCCCAGGTCAATCTAGATGACTGTTCAAGAACCGCAAATGTTGGCGCCGGAGAGCTTAAAGCACTGTGGCAAGACCCCAATTTTACGCCGGGACAAGAGGCCTTTTACTATGTGCGGGCCTTGGAAAATCCGGTGTGTCGATGGTCAACCTGGGACGCCATACGCGCTGGTCAACCACCGCGTCCAGACTTGCCAGCCACTATTCAAGAGCGCGCATGGTCATCGCCTATTTGGTACAGCGCCTCCAATAACAATAACTTTGTAGAGTAACAACCTTGAAAACAGCAACCACAAATAGCGGTAATCAATCCGTAGACGTTTTAATTATTGGCGCGGGTCTTTCGGGAATCGGCGGCGCCTGCCATTTGCGTCGCAACTGTCCTGATCGCAGTTTTATGATTCTAGAATCCCGGGAAGCCAGCGGTGGTACTTGGGATTTATTTCGTTACCCCGGTATTCGTTCCGACAGCGATATGTACACCTTCGGCTATGGGTTTAAACCATGGAACGACAAATCGTCTATTGCAGACGGCCATAAGATACTCCGCTATATTCGCGAGGCGGCAGCGGAATATGATGTAGAGCAGCACATCCGTTACCAGCATAAAGTGTTGTCCGCCAACTGGTCATCGACT
>DMOB01000032.1:0-5537 GCA_003452475.1 Acidimicrobiaceae bacterium
GAATGACAAAAATAAACGAAATAAACTCGATTTTGTTCTATGGCAAAGATCACTGCCAGGAGAACCGGAATGGACTTCTCGATGGGGCCCTGGCCGACCAGGATGGCACATCGAATGCTCGGCCTTGGCTTTACGAGCGTTCGGGAACACCATTGATATTCATGGAGGCGGATCAGATCTAATTTTCCCCCATCATGAGTGCGAGCAAGCGCAGTCAGAGGCTGTCACTGGAAAAACCTTCGTCAAGCATTGGATGCACTCCGGAAGCGTTAACTTTGCTGGCGAAAAGATGTCCAAATCCCACGGGAACCTAGTCTTTGTATCCGAAATAATAAAAAAATGGGACCCAATGGTCATTAGATTGGCGATCTTAAGTAATCACTACCGCTCTTCATGGGAATGGGATAATGAGCTTCTAGTTAAAGCTCAAGAACGTTTAAATAGATGGAAGAAAAATGACAAAAAAGAAGCTGGGTTCTCCGAGGTGGGTGCCTGCTTAGATGATGACTTGGACACACAGAACGCGCTGAAAGAAATTGATCGAATATCGACAGCGGGCAACAATGTGTCTGAAGCCGCCTCGCTACTGGGTATTTTCTGGTGAACCTTAAGAGAGTTCGCGATTGTAACATGAACAAATTAGCTAGATTCGTGATCAGATCGAAAGACGAAGACACTATTCGTTTCATGACGGAAGGGACCCAATGGATGGTTTAGAGCGTCTATGGGCGACTTGGAGACAAGAGTACGTGACAGGTAAGTCATCGAGCAGCGAACAAACCATCTGCATTTTGTGCGACGTAGCGAGAATTCCGGATGCCTCAGAGCAAAACACACATGTCCACTCCGGGTCTCACTGCGCAGTGGTGCTAAATGCCTTTCCCTACACAAACGGGCATGTAATGATTGTTCCATACGAGCATGTTGAACGTTTGGACCAAGTGACAGCAGACGCTCGAAGTGAAATATTTGACCTTCTGTACAGAACGACCGTCGCCATCCAAAGCGCCTACTCTCCTGACGGCCTCAATCTAGGAGCGAACATTGGCCAAGGTTCCGGCGCCGGAATTCCCGATCACCTTCATTTCCATGCTTTGCCCCGCTGGAATAGCGATACTAACTTCATGACCACAGTGGCTGGAGCCAGGGTTATCCCAGAAGATCTGGCACTAACCCTAGAAAAACTACGTCTAAATTTCAAATAAATTTGTCTATAGAACCCAAGCACAATTGAAATAGAGCAGCCATATCGAATTAGTCCGATAGCGTATAGCTCGTGGACGACGGAGAAGTACGCGACGCGTTACCAGAGGATCTTGACCGAGGGTTCGTAGGGGCGTATATCTTCCCTGATAATCGTCGACGCCGCACAACTGGGGCCTTATACCTAGGAGTTGGCGCCCTAGTCCTAGGTATGTCCAGTGCCTACGCTCCCGACGCAGTTCTGGCGAACGCAGGTCTCACCATTGGGGCAGTCGGGCTTTTGTTGTTCGGCTTATACAGCGTTTTGGCTGGTCGGAAATTCGGACTAAACGAAAATGAAGCACTGGTCGCAGCGAGCAAAGAACTGGGTTTCGCTGTGGGTCACGCATCGGCGCAACTTGGCTGGCGAGGACTTTCAAGTCGTCCAACGTGGCGAATATTGGCTTACTCGGCCGAAGATCCGCCCATAAGTCGCAGTCTCGTCCTGATTGACGCTATCGATGGGACGACTATTGATGCGTATGTCGAAGACAACCCTGAAGAATGGATATCAACATCGAATGAGCTTGATGGCCTAGAACGTGAAGCCGGACTGCCTGAGAGTGAAGATGTTTGACGGCAATCTACGTTTTGGGGTCGATCGAGTAACTAGCCCCATCGGACGGTTGCTGGTTCGAGCTGGCGTTAGTGCCGATCAAATCACTGTTGTGGGTTTGCTGATGTCGGTAGCAGCAGCTGTTGCTATTGGAATGGGGCGCCTCCAGCTTGGTCTTTGTCTTCTGATATTGACGGCGTTACCCGATTTGCTTGATGGAGCCGTAGCTAAAGCGGCCGGTACATCATCTAAAAGAGGCGCATTTTTTGACTCGACGGCAGACAGAGTTACTGATGCGTTGCTGCTAGGCGCTATCGCTTGGCATCTTCTTGAGACCGACAGGGGGAGACTCATAATCTTACCAATGGCACTTTTAGGTGTGTCTGCACTGATTTCATATGAAAGAGCGAAAGCCGAACTACTCGGATATGAAGCCAAAGGCGGCTTAATGGAGCGCGCAGAACGGATGATAGTCCTTGGCTTCGGGCTTTGTTTCAACGCAATTCTCATCCCAGTTCTGTGGATAATGCTCGCGCTAACGTCGATAACTGCGGTTCAACGCTTCTGTAAAGTTTGGTCACAGGCAACTCGCGAAATATCTGATTCTGAGAACCAAAAATAAAAAGTGGAGCTTTGGAAATTCGTAATGCTGAAACTAAAAAATTTGGCAGTTACTCTTTTCTACAAAAGTGGCGCTTCGATAGCGCGCCTCCTCCCGAAACAATTAGCTAATTCGGTACCAACGTTGGTCGCGGTAGTACTGCCTGCGGTCTTGCCGGCAAAAAGAAAAATGGTATCTCGTCATATGAGACGAGTCATGGGCCCCCAAATGTCTGAGCAAAAAATCAAACAGTCGGTAGGTCAAGCATTCGGTTCCTATGCCCGCTACTGGATTGAGTCTTTCAGATTGCCTAAGGAAACAGGCGCAAAGTTAGAAGCTGGCATAGAAGTGCCAGATTATCGCTATGTACGCGAAGGCCTAGAAAAAGGCAAAGGGGTTATCTTGGCGCTTCCGCACTTAGGTGGCTGGGAATGGGCGGGATTTTGGATGGCCACGGTAAAAAAAATCCCAATCTCAGTAGTTGTTGAACCTCTTGAGCCACAAAAACTATTCGATTGGTTCACGAAGTTCAGGAGCGAACTCGGTATGAACGTCATACCGTTAGGGCCATCTGCGGGTGCCTTAGTCGCAGCTGCATTGAAGCGGAACGAAATTGTTTGTCTGCTCAGCGACAGAGATATTGCTGGCGGGGGAATCAAAGTTGAATTCCTGGGAGAAGAAACAACGCTTCCAGGTGGGCCGGCGTTGCTGAGTATTAGAACGGGTGCAACTCTCCTGCCCACAGCCGTTTACTTTGAGCCAAATGGTAGACATCTAGGAGTCGTTCGCCCGCCCATAGATACCTCGCGACTTGGCAAAGTAAGCGCAGACGTATCTCGTATAACGGGGGATTTAGCTCAAGAGCTCGGACATCTAATAAGAAGAGCTCCCGATCAGTGGCATTTGATGCAACCGAATTGGCCAAGTGATCACGAAACAGTGGATAAAGACGAATGATGGTGTGGACGCAGACTCCAGACCACCTAACGTGAACAGTGTGCGGATCGGAATCATTTCCCCATACAGCTTGACTGTGCCTGGTGGTGTGCAATCTCAAGTGATTGGCTTGGCTAATTCATTGTCTCAATTAGGCCACAAAACTCGAATACTCGCGCCATGTGATGGTGCGCCCCCTGAGAAAGGAATAACACCGCTCGGGGCAAGCATCCCCACATTTGCAAACGGTTCCGTTGCACCGATCGCTCCGGACTTAGCTTGCACCCTTCGCACGATTAGAGCTCTACGCGACGAAACCTTTGATGTCGTTCATGTTCACGAACCGATTTGCCCTGGTCCCTGCCAAACAGCGCTTTTTCTCAAAAACGCGCCAATCGTTGGGACATGGCACGCTGCGGGCGGGAGTAAGGCCTACCGCACTCCTGGAGTGGAATGGTTAGCTTCGCGCATGGAAGTGCGCGTTGCGGTATCTGAAGACGCACGAAAAATGGCCGATCAGGCTCTTGGCGGTTCATATGAGGTGGCATTCAACGGAATCGAACTTGCAAAATTTCAAGAGATTGAAGCGGCGGAGTCGCCCCAACCAACGATTGCATACGTTGGCAGACATGAGCCTCGCAAAGGCCTTGAAACACTTTTACAGGCACTAAAAAATTTGCCTGACGAAGTTAAATTGTGGGTTATGTCAGAAGGGCCACAAACCGGCGAGCTTAAGTCTCGTTACGGTAAGGATCCCAGAATAGAGTGGCTCGGCTCTGTCACAGACGAAGAAAAAATAAGGAGGCTGAAAGGTGCTGATGTGTTCTGTGTTCCTTCGCTGCGAGGTGAAAGTTTCGGAATTGTTTTGCTAGAGGGAATGGCCGCCGGAACTCCTATTGTTGCTAGCAACATCGCAGGGTACAGAAACGTTGCTACTCATCAAGAGCATGCCGAACTTGTTGAGCCCGGGAACCCTGAACTGCTTACGACGGCGTTGACTCGAGTCCTAGAAGACAAAAAGTACTCTGAGTCATTAGTTTTCGCTGGACGCCAGCGCGCCGCAGAATTTTCAATGGATCGCCTAGCTCAACTTTATCTTCGCTACTACCAAGTTGCTATAGACCAGGCTGGGAAAGCAACGCAGAAACCCAGCCGATGGGGCGAGCTCATAAAGTTTGGATCTTTTTGGAATTGATACATACGACATGAACTTGGCTTGTGCCTGTGTTTCGGCTCTTTGAGGCCTAAACTCGCACAGTCAGTCTCACCACACCAGATTGTTTTATCGATGAATGACTCTAAGAAAACTTATGACGCACGTGCACGTCGACTAATCATCAATTTTTGGTTATATAACGTCGGAGTTCTGACGTTAATCACACTCATTGTTACCACCATCAGCAGTAGTTGGTCCGCAAAATTTCTTGTGTCTGCACTAATTTCTGTCCTGCTAATCGGAACACTGGTCACAAAATTTCTCCTGATGCGTGCGAGTAAATTCGTAATGGCAGAAATTGGCGGTGCTCAGAGTTCTGAACATTCCGCACCGCGACTTTTTAACCTCCTTGGATCTATCTGCATGAGCACCGGAGTCGCGCTCCCAGTGGTGAGAGTGATCGATTCTGAAACCAATAACATAGCGGTTGCTGAATTAAACAAGGACATCGCAAATTTCTCGGTAACAAGGGGTTTGTTAGAAAATAGTTCGCTTATAGAGCTAGAAGCGCTGCTCGCAGCCAGCATCGCTCGAGTTAGCTCCAACGAGGCCCGTCATTCAACTCTAGCTGTTATGACCATTGGGTTACCATTGCTCGTGAAACAGAATGGGACGGTGATAGATCGGATTCTGACTCTGCATTATCTGCCGGTTTCAGTAGCGCAGAGAAGATTAAGGAAAGAGCTCAACAACGATCGCGACTTCAATGCTGATAGTGCCGGAGTGGGAGTCACGAGGTACCCACCAGGTTTGATCTCCGCATATGAAAAATTTGGCCCGAGCTCAAAAATTGACGCTTCGTATGGATCATTACCACTATGGGCAATCAACCCAGACAACGATGAATATGGACGTCCTGAAATAGAAGACAGGGTTGCTGCCCTGCGCGAGATGTAAGAGCGTTGTCTAAGAAACGTTTTCTTCAAATTTTGATCTACCTAGGTATAGCGATTAGCGGATTAATAGGTTGTTCATCCGAAGAGAGC
>DMOB01000331.1:0-9134 GCA_003452475.1 Acidimicrobiaceae bacterium
AAAGAAATAGACCCATCTGTAAAGGCTTCAAGTAGGGAAAGAGTTTCCTGAAACATACTTAGAACGCTAAACGATAAATCGCTAAGCAACTTCATAGTTCCCTGTGAGTTAACAATAGGAATACCCACTCGGACTGTAAGTTTTTTTGGATCAAGTAGCGATACGGCTCCTAACAAAGAACTCATATTAATTTCATTTATTAAAGCAAGGAGGTCACCTCTATTCTCATCCGTATATCCGAGATCATGAGAAAAGACCAACGTGGCAATATGGTTAGCGGGATGCAAACACAACCGCGCCTCTGTGCCGTATCCATCTAACATGAAAAGCTCATCGTGAGTCTCACTCTGCAAGCCGAACCCCATGTCAACGAGGCGACCGATACATTCAGCCCATACAGATTCTGAGTGGAAAAGACTGGCTAGCGATTCGTCTCGAAGATCGCATGTAAGTTCACTAGCCTGAACTATTTCAAACTCGTCAGCCGCAAGGTTCTCAAGGTTCTGAGTAAGCTCTATCGCACCTTTTAACGTTAAACGAACGGGTCCATCGGCTGCGAGCTGACCATACGTTTGCTTATACGAAGAATGGCTAAAAATGTTGTTGAGCTGGATATGTTCCCAAACTTCACAAGTTACGTCAAATCTAAAAAACACTAACTGACGATCTCGAGCCGATTCTGATTCGGATACCTGTATATCTCCAGACGCATGAGCGAAACATAGGCGGGACATAGGTCGATCTTAGTGCTAAAAAGATAAGTGACTTATCGAATTCTTGGAGGAAAATGGCTGTTCAAGTAGTTTCTGGAGCGTTAATGACCTGCAGCTTCGGAATGGCGCCTGCTGCACTTTCGGTGTTACCTAAAAGTAAAGTCAACGCAGGTGCCCCAGCTGCGAATATTATGGATAACAAACCCAACATGAACATTCCGCCGTTCGGCATGTGCTCCTCAATGGCGAACCCTACGGTGGCAGCTGCGTCCGCTGCAGCTATGGGCGTGTTAACTCCGATGCCTTGCATACCGGCGGTCACCGCACCATGGGTACCTGGTTCTCCGACCGTTCAGATCGCTAATATGCCTGCGCTAACTAACAGCTGTAAAGCGGTCTGCACCTATGGCGGTATGATCCAATTCTCTATGCCCGGACAAATGAACGTTATGACTGCTTGAAAATAGGCGACTTAAAGTTTCTTGCCTGGGTTTAAACGATTTAAAGGATCCAACGAATTACGGATTGTTCCCATTACGGCGAGCTGAGTTGGGTCCAACTCATCGCTCACGAACTCACGCTTTAAGGTACCTACACCGTGTTCAGCGGCGATAGTGCCGCCCAAGCTGAGAGCGAGCTTCACTATTTCGGCAAAGGCCGCCCGGACCCGAGCTACTTCGGCTTCATCATTTCCATCGAAAACAAGAAGAGGGTGCATGTTGCCGTCGCCTGCATGTCCAACAGTGGGAAGCGAAACTTTGTGGCGTTCACCGATAGCAACTATTCCTGCCATCAATTCAGGTAGGTGCTGGCGCGGTACAGCTACATCTTCAGGGAGTATAGATTTATTTGTTTTTTCAAACGCTGGCCATACGCGACGCCGCACTTCAATCAACATGTCGCCCTCTGCAGGGTCATCGACATGAGCGACAAAACTGGCACCAGACGATTTGCAGATGTCCGAAATAGTTTCTATCGATTCCGCAGAATTATCCCCGGCAGTTTGTATCAGCAAGAGGCAAGCAGCATCGAGGTCAAGATCCATTTTGTAAACTTTTTCAACTTGCTGAAGGCTTGCCCGGTCAATGATTTCCATAAGACTGGGCTCATGTCCCGAACGAAATATTTCACCAATAGCTGTGCCGGCATCAGGAAGCTCATCGAAGTAAGCCACGGCTGTCGCTGGTGGCGGAGGTGATGGAACTAATTTCGCAGTAATTTCAGTAATGATGCCAAGAAGACCTTCGGACCCCACAAATAGACCAGTCAGATCTAATCCGGTGGTGCTCTTAAGCGTTCGGCGCCCAGTTCGCATGATTTCGCCCGACGCGAGTACTACTTCAAGACCGATCACATAATCGCGAGTAACTCCGTATTTTACGCAGCATAGGCCGCCGGCATTAGTAGCTACATTACCTCCGATGCTGGACATTTCGAAAGAAGCAGGATCAGGAGGGTAGAAGAGACCATGCTCAGCGACTGCAGCTTTTAGTTCCGAGTTAATGCAGCCGGGTTGCACTCGGACCATTCGGTTGGTCGTATCTATCTCGATGATCTTTGTCATTCTGTGCAGCGAAAGTATTAAACAGCCGTCGATCGCATTAGCTGCGCCGGTAAGACCAGTTCCTGCTCCTCTGGGCACAATCGGCACTTCTGCTGCGTTTGCCGCCATTACTGCAGACACCACTTCTTCAGTAGAACGGGGCATCACTAAGATTGCTGCTGTCCCTGCTCTCTCAAAAACTGCTCGGTCTTGTGAATAAGATCGAACAACTTCTGGATCTACTTGGATGCAATCGGCAGGCAGTCGTGCCTGCAGCTCTTTAAGGAGATTGTTCATACTGGCTACAGCATGTCATGTATTTGGTGCTACTCGGACTTCTCCTACATTTGTTCCAGCCCAATTTTGTAGCTCTGTCGGCGCTGCGTGTTCGATAGCTCCCAAATGGTCAAGCATCCAAGCGGCGACAGCTTCAGACGCGCGTGAATTTCCATCACGGGTTTTCAAAGCAAATGCATGGCCTGACTTGACCTCGACTCCACAGAAAACTCCTTCAGCACCGGTTTTGACTGCTGCGCGGCCTGCGCTTTTTATCATAAGAGTGGTACACGCTCGGTTAGTGCCAGCGATAAGGAAAGGCCGGTCAATCATTGCTTGTAAAAGTCTTCTACCAGATCCTCGGTTCTGCATGTGTGCCCAACCAGTGGCTAACGCAGCAATGGGGATACTCCAGGCAGGGATACCGCAGCCATCTATCGCTGGAGTCTCGTTTCGTAAACTTATTCGACAAAAATCTTCGATAGCAGGAGTGACGTGCTTAGTTTGCAGCTCGTGATGAGGGTGTAGATAGTTTTGGGAGTTAAAACCATGGAACTTGGATAGGGCTAGGAACCCTGTGTGTTTACCCGAACAGTTGTTATGGCGAGCATCTGGTTTCTGCCCTGACATTCGAAGGAGAATAGAACTCTCAGGATCTGAAGGGTAATGAGCCCCACATTCAAGATCTGCGACTAAACAGCCGATACCTTCTAACCAGTCTTGGACCACTCGCACGTGTTCGTGTTCTCCGTTGTGACTCGAACAGGCAATGGCCAATCGATCAGAACTTAAGGAAGTCCCGTCAGCGACACCTGAAGTAACTAAGGGCGTAGCTTGAATAGGTTTTAAAGCTGACCGGGGTAGAACGTGACGCTGCGGCTCACCCCATGACTTGATCACAATGCCCGAAGAGTTCACTATGACGGCGTCAACCAAGTGGGTGCTCTCCACATGGTGTCCTCGTGTCACTTCTACTGTTATTGGTTGACTCATAGTAAATGTTTCGACAAATTATAATCATTAGGTCGAGCCCCGGCTCTCAAGGCTATCTAATCTCTAGATATTCGATATCCGATTGATTCTCGATCCCACGTTGAATCCGTTACCCCAGCATCACGCATTGCCTGTTTTCTTACTTTGCCTGAAGCGGTTTTGTCTAGCTCCGAAACAAATTCAATGTAACGGGGGACTGCGTGTCTTGGCATGCGCGGAGTGCACCAATCTAAGAAAGCAACTGGGTCAGGCTGTGAACCTAAGATTGCAACAACAGCCTTGACCTCATCTTCACCTCCAGCACCCTCAACCTTTAAACCGATTACAGCTGATTCAGCAACCTCAGGATGCTGATTAAGGGCTTGCTCAAGTTCATAACTCGAGATGTTTTCTCCTCTTCGACGTATCCGGTCATTGATTCTATCTACGAAAAAGAGTCGTCCTTCAGCATCAATTTTGCCTGCATCCCCCGTATGAAACCAAAGATTCCGCCATGCTTCCACCGTCTTATCTGGCATTTTAAAATAGCCAAGATTAAAACAAAATGGTTTTTTTGGACGAACGAGTATCTCACCTATCGCGTCAACAGCGACTTCTGTGTCAGTTTCCGGATCAGCGATCATGACTTCGAAAAAATCTGAAAGAGGCGGACCAGCACAGCCGGCCATAACGGGATCATCAGGATCGCTGTAAGCGACCATATTTACTTCTGTCATACCGAAGCCCTGCCGGAGAACAACCCCAAATCTTTCTTCCATTGCTTTTCCCCATTCTTCAGCAACTGGAATAGCCATGATTCGTGTCAACTTGTGAAGATGATCTCGAGGCGAGGGTGAACTTCGAAAAATAAATTCAGGCATTACTCCAAGAGCATTCGTAACAGTAGCTTCTTGATCGATAACAGTGTCTAGCCAAGACTTCACGCTGAAATGCTTAGCCACGTAGGCCGAGCAACCCGCTAGCAGCGAAGCATAAACTTGCATAAAGAGTCCGTTAGCGTGAAAAAGTGGCATACAGCAGAAGTAGCGATCATCTTCCGTTAGTTCCATAGCAGCCACTGTGCCCAACGCAAAAAGATAACAGTGCCCCTGCGGCATCAAGACGCCTTTGGCCGGCCCCGTGGTCCCTGATGTGTACATGATTGTGCAAACATCTTCTGGGGCGGGAGAAGCAATAGCGTTGCTGCTTATGGGACTGTTAATGAGTGTTGCAATATTGGTCGTTGGAATGCCGTAGCTGAGATCGCTGTTGGATCCTGATTTTTGTTCTTTGCCGGTTATCAATATCTGTTTGATGCCAAGCGATGGCAAGTCAATTTCATTGAATCGGTTGAGCAGATCCTCGTCGACAGCGACTATGAGCGGTTCGCTGTTTTCTACCTGGTGTTGAAGAAATGAACTTTTTAGTTCCGTGTTGATCGGCACAAAAATTGCTCGTCGTTTATGGACTGCGATCATAAGGAGAATAAAGTCCCGACTATTTGTCATTAGCCCAAGCAATCGATCACCTGGCTTTAAGCCTAATTCTTGGAGTCCTGACGCTAGCTGATCGGTTAACTGGTCCAGTGCTGCGAAAGTGAGAGCCTCACCGTTTTCGAACGAAAGGAATTCTTTCTCACCGTACGATTTTGCCTGCATCTGAACAGCATTTACGAGGGTCCACTGTTCTATCGGGAGATTGGGTCCGAGACTTTGTAGATCTGGGTGTCCTTTCATAAGTACCGAAGACTAGACGTAGACTACCGCTTATGGAAATAGGACAGGTCGTTGAAAATTTTTCGGCTATTGATCAACATGGTGAAAAAGTTGACTTGACTGATCTTTTGGAAAGTGGGCGAGTAGTGCTCTTCTTCTATCCAAGGGCAAGCTCACCTGGCTGAACTCGCGAGAGTAGCTATTTCCGGGATCTTGCATCAGAGTTCGAACTCCTTGACTCGCAGCCAGTGGGAATTAGTGCTGATCAGTTTGATCGGCAAAAAGAATTTGATGAGGCGAATAATCTAGGTTTCACTCTCCTAAGCGATGTGAAGTCTAAGATTGCCAAATATTTTGGTGTTAAACGGGTTGGCCCTTTAGGTATCAAACGTCAGACATTTGTTATCGATGTCGATAGAAAAATATTAGGTGTAATCGCCAGCGAAACTAATATGAAGATTCATGCTGATCGAGCGTTGCAGATTCTACAGACTAACGATTAGTTTCGGTTTAGCTAGAGACAATGGTTAGCCGCGACCCATGGCGAAAAATTCGTTATTTGGTCTCATCGAAGCTAGATGAGCCATTCGGTTCGAAAGAGCGAACAACGCTGTCACTGCTCCAATATCCCAAATATCTTCATCAGAGAAATTGAAAGAGCGAAGCTCGTCGTGGTCGCTTGTGTCGACATCCTCGGGCGTGCGAGCCATTTTTAGCGCAAAACGAATCATTGCATGCTGTCGTTCGTCTAAATCGGCTTTGGCAGGGGCGATCGCTAGCTGATCAGCGATAAAAGGATTTTTAGCCCGAATTCGTAAAATTGCCCCGTGAGCGATTACACAATACATGCAATCATTCGCTGCGCTGGTTGCGACGACAATCATTTCCCTCTCTGCTTTCGTTAAGCCGCTTTCTTTTTCCATCAGGGCATTGTGGTAATCCATAAAAGCCCGTAGCTCAAGTGGTCGATGTGCTAACGCAAGGAAAACGTTGGGTATAAATCCGGTTTTTTCTTGGAGGCTTTCCATCATCGTTCTGAGATCTTCCGGTATGTCGGAAAGAGATGGGATTGGAAAGGTAGAAATTGGGGGAATGCTCATAAGGTGCAGCCTGCCACAGAAGCGATAAGAAAAGATATATTGCCTAAAAATAACCAGCTTGTCTTCCACCGTAGGTGGCCCATTGACCGGTTCCGGCTGTAACTCCGCCGTCTACGGGTATGGCGGCACCCGTTATGAACGACGAGTCAGACGAGCAGAGAAAAGCTATCACAGCGGCTACTTCTTCAGGTTCGCCGAAGCGCCCGAGAGGCAGTCTTGCTTCCATGGCCGAACCAATAGCAGTGCCCTCAGCGGCTTCAGTCAGTGCAGTTTTTGTAGGACCGGGGCATACAGCATTTACTCTGATGTTGAGATGTCCTAAATCCAGTGCAGCGGCTCTGCTGAGGTTAACAGCCGCTCCTTTAGAGGCGTTGTAAGCCCAAAGTCCGCTGTCTCCATGTAACCCGGAAACTGAACCGGTTACTACTATCGAACCTCCAGATTTTGTCATAGCTTCCGCTGAAACTTTTATTCCAAGGGCAACGGCGCGAACATTTACATCCATCACGCGATCGAAGTCGGCCATAGAGCCTCGCCGGATATCTCCCTGGACTAATACCCCGGCGTTTAAGGCAACAGCATCGAGAACCCCATACTTTTCTAATGCAATTTCAACCATCTGATTATTGGCGCTTTGTTCGGTCACGTCACCGGCCGATACAGAGACGTTCGGGTAAGAATTGAATTGTGAGAGAGACTCTTGAGTTAAATCAACGGCAATGACGTTCGCGCCGTCTTGAGCCAGCCTCAGAACTGTTGATCGACCGATACCGGATCCGGCACCAGTAACAATTATTGTCTTTCCGTCGTTCATGGTCATGATGTTTCTGGTTTTGGCAGCAGTTGAGACATTTCGATGAGTCTGCTTTCTGCCAGCGCGGCTTCTCGGATCGGAGAGATCTTTTGGTATTCGCTATCGTGAACCATATCGAGAAAATGTTGACGGCTCGGGTAACGCACTAATATGCAAATATCCCATTGTTCGTTTTCTAGACCAATAACTGTTGTGTGAGTTTTACCCATCCAAATGGGCTCACCCCCGAAACGGGGATGTAACCCAGCAAAGAGTCGGCCGTATTCGCCATAAGCATCGCGGCCGCTTAGGCCATCAACTCCGAAGCCTTCAGCTGCGAGTTCTCTATAGCGTAAGAGGTTCAACATGATGACTGGTTCATCTAGTTTACCTGTTCCCATAATGGCAAGATTTTGTTCAATATCCGTAAATATCATTTTTTGCTCTTTCTGCGATTCTGCTAATTCTAAAAATTTAGTATGCGCGCTGCGTTTTCGTGCAGGTATTTACGCTCCACAGAGGGAGGCAACTGCCAAGATCTAATCGTGTCTCGAAGATCAGTTAGTAAGCCACAATTGGGGTAGACACTTCCAAAAATGATTTGATCCTGGCACTGATGAGTAAGCGCATGAATGTACTCCTGCGATCCGGGGAAGTTGTAGTGCGCGTATTGGCCAGGAACCAAGAAAACATTTTGCTGTTTATACAAGAGTCCTATTGCCTCATGGACGTATGGCCAACTGCCGTGCTGAATCACGATCGTCAGGTTAGGGAAATCTGTAGCGACATGATCTACGTATTCTGGACGACAATCATCTAGATATGGTCCGAGCAAACAACTCTGAGTTGTTGTTATCAACATTTTGGATTTCTGAGCTTGTTCATAAAGCGGATACAATGAAAGATCATCGAAACGCCTACTGACTTGTGCAGTCGAGGGGTCAATGGTTACCCCTACTACTCCAGCATCGCCTAGGTCTCGAATTTCTTTAACAGCGATATCGATGTCGCTGGGCTCAACTGAACCAAAGCTGATGAACATTTCTGGATGAATAGCCAATGCATCTTGAGCACCTGCTGCTCCTATCGGATTCAACCCCCGGATAGCGGTAGGTCCAGGAACCCCTATAACGCCCAAAGATATGCCTGCTTGTTTCATCTCTTCGAACATTAAATCTGTTGATTGAGCTAGAAATGAAGGTGTTGGTTTAAGGCCCATCCGGTCTAAATAATGGAAGGTTGTGTCGCGTGTCCAGCTTTGCGCTCCGACGGGTCGAAACCGAAAATCAATCACGTCATCCATAGTTACCTCCAAAGCTTGCTCAATATTGATGCAAGGGTCGTGTAACCAGGCTAGAACGGATTACATGCCGCACCCACTGATTCCCGTTCCAACACCTGAAACCCAAGAATTTTGGGACGGGCTCACAAGAAGCGTTTTTCGGATACGTGAGTGTTGTTCTTGCGGGAAAATTTACTTCCCGCCAAGTCCTATATGTTCAGAATGCTCGTCACGAGATGTTCGATGGATTGACGCTAGCGGCATAGGATCTCTTTATAGCTATACGATTCAGCAAAAACCTGCCCAGTTTTGGGCTACTGAAGGGCCTCGATCGGTTGCTTTAGTTCGTCTAGAGGAAGGACCTTTGCTGGTGTCCTCGATTGTTAATTGCGAACAGACCCCAGAAAAATTGAAATTAGATATGAAGCTAAAAGCAACATTCGAAAAATTTGCTGACGTAACTGTGCTTTGCTTTGAACCGCTTGGAGAAATGTCATGATTGAATCAGGGTCTATCGCTATCGTCGGTGCAGCTGAGTCAACCAATATTGGAGTGGTGCCGAATGTCTCCTCAACTGGTTTAGCAATTGATGCAGCGGCGAATGCATTAGCTGACGCAGGCTTACGCGCATCTGATATCGACGGTTTTACATGCGGGTATTTCCCAGTTGCCGATATGTCGAGTCAGCTAGGCATTTACCCATCATGGGCTGACAATACGGTAGTAGGTGGCTGCTCTTG
>DMOB01000164.1:0-1526 GCA_003452475.1 Acidimicrobiaceae bacterium
GCGGCATTGCAAGGCCGACAACACGCCACCATGTTTTCCCACGTGTTTCGCCCTCCTTTACTCACCGGAAGAACATGGTCGATACAATCCGCTCTCTCACCACAGTACTGACATAAATAGAAGTCCCGAGCGAAAAGCGCTTTTCTGTGCAGTGGTGCCCGGTTCCGAAATGGGGCTCTCACATAAGAATTTAATCGAACAACCAACGGTACCTGTATCTCTAGACTCTCTGAACGCAGCACCTCGTCAGAGCAATTCAACATTTCAGCTTTTTCGGCAAGAACAAGAAGCACCGCGCGGCGCACTGAAATAATCGACAGAGGTTGAAAAGTTACATTTAGCAACAGCGTTCTTTCCGACAGCAAAGAACGCCAACTCATGTCTACGACGCCATTGCCGGCCACTGCCGACACCATTCGAGCCAAAGAATTACATCTTTATGATTAATCTCGGCCGGCTCGTCGCCTTCCGAGCCATACATCGTTAGCAGTCGAAATTTTAGATAATCAGGATCCGGGATAGGAAGGAAAGGCCAAGTGTGGTACCAACCAGTCGGAGCAGCCCTTAATACAGTTCTCGCTGCAGTAGCCCACAACCAAGGCCGAAAGCTAACGTTCCAAGCGATTTTCAGCATTAAAGCAACTGTACTTTCTTCACTGCCTTCAAGCCATGTCGCCACGCTTTCACCATAACCACATCAATCTCCTAGTGTGACGATACCAAGACCCGAAAAGCCCACGGCTGCAGCTCCTATCAATGGCGCTTTCTCACCTAACGCAGCTGGAACTACTTTACTGCCAAATGAAAAATCTAGACAAGCTAGGCGGTCCAACTCTCTTTGAGCCGATGCGAAAAAGACAGACCCAAATCCGAGAGCAACGGACCCTCCAATCACAGCCAACTTCAAATCCAGTAGGTTAGCCGAGCAAGCGATCGCTCTACCGGTTAAGCACCCGGCTCTTTTACGCTCCTCAAGAGAGGCAAATTCAGCAGGCATACCGATACGTCGCTCTATCGAGAGCCCTGAGACCTCCGCCTCAAGACAACCCTTCGCTCCGCAGGCACAATCTGCTCCCTCTGGCTCAACTATTACGTGACCAATATGTCCGGCGTTGCCTGCTTCCCCGCCCAGAAGCTTACCATCCACCACGAGACCGCCACCGACACCCGTAGAGACAACCATCCCAATAAAATTTTTTGTGTCCTTGGCCGCCCCTGCCCAAGCCTCAGCTAGCGCAATGGCTTTAGCATCATTGTCGACGAATGCTTCTAAACCACAATATTTTTGTAGCGCCCGCTTTAAGGGAAATCGTCGCCAACTTGGAATGTTCAAAGGTGAAACGTCTTCTCCTCCCATGACCATAGGCCCACCACAACCCGCACCCACAACAATAGGAGTGAGCTCCATCAGCGAGGAAGCTTTGAGCGCCTTATCCAGAAGCCGACTTAGTGTTCCAAAGATATCTTCAGCGCTTCGCTCAACCAGAGTTAAAGCCGCCGAAGACCAAAGTAGCTCTCCCGCTCTG
>DMOB01000164.1:1848-8488 GCA_003452475.1 Acidimicrobiaceae bacterium
ATCCGCTCTATCTACGAGACCGGCAGCAAGTTTGGTCCCCCCGATATCTACGGCCAATGCTACTTGGTTCGATCCTGTGGCCATTTCCATAAATTATCTGAGCGAATTAAGCCGATACCGACAACCGGCGCTAACTGTCGCGTTTCAGACGGTTGCGGATCTTTTCACTCAGCCCCCCCATGTTCTGGCGCACTTGCCCGCTATTCACCGAACCACTAACTTTCCTCAGCCCTGCTTTGCCCATTTTTCTTAAGTTACGTTCAACTACGACGGTGCAAACAAACATAATCAGAAAAGAAGCGAAGGCAGCGGCGAAATGAATCTGCAGCGAAGCCACGACCCCGACTAGCCCAAGGACCCCAATACAAACAGCCCACTTTATATTTCGCAGCGAATGCTTATACAGAGAGGTCTCTCCAACTTCACGCGCTAATTTTGGGTCCGAGTCATAAAACTCTTTCTCAATCTCGAGCAGTATTCGCTGTTCGTCATCGGAAAGCGGCACTATAAGCCTCCGCGGAGAAATTCTCCAGTAGTCCTACCTACAGTCTAGGAGCAACCTCGCCCAAGGTAAACCTCAAGCCCATCTCTGTTGGCCTGGTTGACGAACATTTTTTCCGGAAGCACCCGGATTTATAGCGCTCTGACCAAAACCAGCGCGAATTTTATCTAGGGCTAACGCTAATTTTTTCTGCTCAGTCACGCTGGATGCTAATTGGTTGGAGTCTGTCTGATCAAAATTCTCATAGTCAAGCCCAAGCTGCTCAGGCCCTTTAATTCCTAAACCTGTCATGCGAATACCGATCAGTCGAACGCCATCGCTAAAGTCCACTTTGGCCATTAAGCCCAATACTTTGGCGCTTATTTGACCAGAAAGATCTGTACCTTCACCGATACTTACCGAGCGGCTAACTAAAGAGAAATCAGCAAGACGTAATTTCAGTGAAATGGTTTTACCTACAAAACCTTTCGAACGCAATCGAGCTGCGACAGCATCACTTAGACTTATGATCTCAGATTTGAGAACTTCGTACTCTTGAACATCTACTTCAAATGTCCGCTCATGACTGATCGATTTAATAGGCCGCTTGATCTCAACTGAACGCGAATCGTTACCTTGAGCCAGCTTCGCTAAATGTTTTCCGTGAGCTACCCCAAGGACGGACACCAAAGAAGACACTGGAACTTGAGCTAGATCGCCTATCGACAAGACGCCCAACGATTCTAGCTTTGTAAATGTCACTGCTCCAACACCCCAAAGAGCACGAACAGGGTGAGTATGCAAAAAAGATATTTCATCTGCTCCTTTAACGACTTTCACACCCAAGCCAGCCACCACGCCCGATTCTCTTATCTGTGGCTTAGCTGCTACCGACGCTAGTTTTGCCAAAAGCTTAGAACTTGCCACTCCGACAGAACAATCTAAGCCCACAGTCTCCCAAACATCATTTTTGATGCGCCAAGCAATGTTCTCCGAGGACCCAAAGAGCCTACGGGCATGCCGTACATCCAGGAAGGCTTCGTCGAGAGAAATCGTCTCGACGAATGGCGTTATGGAAAAAAAGACTTCATGAATTTCTTGAGACGCTTCGACATATGTGGAAAAATCTGAACTTACAAAAATAGCTTCAGGGCAAAGTCGTTTCGCTTGCACGCTCGACATCGCCGACCGCACTCCCTTCAAGCGAGCTTCATAGCTAGCTGACGCAACGACACCGCGCTCGCTCGTGCCCCCTACAATTATCGGCCTACCAACCAATGAGGGGTTCCGTCGTCTTTCTACCTCTACATAGAAAGCGTCCATGTCGACGTGCAGAATCGGCAACGCTTCTAAATCTTCACCCATTGCCAAGCTTAGTTCAGAGTCGTTGAACATCGAGGCTGTTTATATCTCTTCCATTCACACGGTAGGAGAACGCGTGACCTGGTTCGACTTTTGCACCAATGAATTCTAGCAGGGGCTGTGATAGCCATGGCTGCTGTCCGTTGAGTAAGCCCGGTAAATCTTTTGTATCAACCCACTCAGCCGCAATAACAATTCCATCTGGATCATCTATCACAATTTGGCCTTCTTGACCTTTGGCTAAATGAACCTCGACTTTAAGATCCCAGTCCATATCTGGAGCCTTCACGTTAACGGTATAAGCCAGAGCGCTCCAGCCTGTGACGGCCAATCCAGTTTCTTCACGGACCTCTCGAGTAAGGCCCTCTATAACTGTTTCCCCATCATCAATGACTCCTCCTGGCGTACTCCAGTCCGTTCGTCCACCTCTACGCGAATTGTTGACCATTAATATATTGTTTCCCCGAAAAAGTATTCCTCCGCCCACAGACCAATTTCGCACATCATTAGTCTGCCACTAGTTGGTGCACTTTGGAAAGCATTCACATAGGGTGACACATATGGAGTCTGATTCCATCCCACAAGACTTTGTGAACTTAGATGAGTTCGCGGCACCGACAGCTCTGCCTTCCGTCAGAGCGAGAATACTCGCATTCCTGGCAATAATAATTGCGTCATTCTGCGGCGGACTTCTGGGATTTTCGCTGACAAGTCTGCAATTCAATCCAGAAAATGAAATATGGCTGCTGTTTGGCGGCATCATCGGATCGCTAGTAGCCGCTCCGGGCGTAGCGGTCGTAGTGGTGCTAGTCCTAAGAGCTATGGCCGAATGGAGTGATCAAGCTTCTGCGCGAACACGGTCCTCTAGAAGGAAAAAATAAGTGAGACCTACTAGACACGCAGATCACCTACTTGATGATCTTCTTGATATAGCCAAGACTCTTGCGCTCAAGGCTGTAGATCGCCACCAGCAAGGCTCTCTAGGCACTATCTCAAAAAAATCCACTCAAACCGACCCGGTCACCCAGGTTGACACTGACTCTGAACGCTTGATAGTCGATGCTCTCAGGTCCGAAAGGCCCGATGACGGAATTCTTGGAGAGGAAGGAACTCAGCTACTGGGAAAGTCTGGTTTTGTTTGGGTCATCGACCCACTAGACGGCACAGTTAACTACTTGTACGGAATTCCAAGTCATGCAGTTTCTATTGCAGTTGTGTATGAGGGGAAACCCATAGTTGGAGTCGTCCATGATTCGGCGCTCGATAATGTCTACAGCGCCCGACTCGGTGGTGGAGCATTTTGCAATGGACAACCCATTACTGTCACCAGCGAAACAAGATTGTCTCACACTTTGCTTGGAACTGGTTTTTCTTATGATCCCAAAGAGAGACTAAAACAATCAAAAACCTTGGTCTCGCTAGTCCCAGAAGTTAGAGACATCAGACGGTCTGGTTCTTGTGCTCTCGATCTTTGTTGGACCGCAGCCGGTCACTTAGACGCATTTTACGAAAGAGGCCCTCATCTTTGGGATGTGCAGGCTGGAGTTCTCATCGTTCAAGAAGCAGGAGGAGAAGCAAATTATGATGTCGACTCAAAGAAAATCGTCGCATCGGGAACAGGCATATGGGCCGTCTTGAATCGAGCTATTCTCAAAGCAGAGAAAAAACATTAATGCATTACCGCATTGAGCCTCAGATCAGGCACAATTTAAGGTGTGAATATCAGAATCCTGGCGGTTGAAGACGACGAACGAATCCTCACCGCCGTGACCTTCGCTCTTGAAGACGAAGGCTGGCAGGTTATTAAAGCAGACTCGGGCGAAGTCGCTTTGGCGGAATTCCATAAAGACATAATTGATTTAGTCCTCATCGACATAATGTTGCCTGGAATTGATGGCTTCGAGCTTTGCAGAGAGATTCGAAGTATCAGTGATGTTCCAATTATCATGGTCACAGCACGTGATGACACTCACGACATAGTTGCGGGGCTCGAAGCTGGTGCCGACGATTACTTAACTAAACCATTCGCACCTAAAGAACTATCTGCGCGAATTAGGGCTTTATTAAGACGCTCTCGATCAGACTCCACGAATGAACCGCTGCTTCGAGTCGGAGATCTCGAACTTAACCGCGATGAAGGAGTTGTCTCTTTAGGAGACAAAAAAATTCACTTAACACGAACTGAATTTCACCTTCTCTACGAACTCGCCGAAAACCCCAACAAAGTTCGCAGCAGAGAGTATCTTCTGGAAAAAGTTTGGGGCTATGGCTACTTCGGTGATGGAAGACTAGTTGACGTTCACGTGCGCCGCCTGCGAACAAAAATAGAAGTAGACGCAGCAAGCCCAAAGTACGTAGTAACTGTTAGAGGAATGGGCTACAAGCTTCAACACTAAGTAAACTAACCGGCTCTCAATCAGTTCTCGAGTACTATCATGATCTACTTTCATCGATTAATTACCAAAAGATCATGTAGCAATACGGAACGCCCCCGTTTGCGTCTCATAAGCGAGGACATCAATTGAAGAATAACTCGCCTAAATGAAAAACAGATCAAGACCTTGGCATAGGAGATTTCCACTTCGAGCGCGTATCATTGGAGCCTTTACTCTTGGCGCAATCATTGCAACTCTTTTTCTAGTAATAATAACCTACGGCCTGTCTCGAGAGTCAATGCTCAGACAACGAGAAGCCTCTTCCCAGGAACAATTTTTCGCTAATGCAAGACAAGTCCAGGGCGCCCTACGAGCAGAGGATCCCGACTTTGCTCTAATCCTTGAATCATTACCGAGCTTAAGCGGCAGTAGGTCGATCTTAAGAACCAGTGAAAACACATGGGTTTCTCTTTCTCTAGCTCCAAGCGATCTTCCGAATCTATTAATCGATGAAGTAAAAAATGCTTCGACAGGAAGACAAATGCGTTATCGCCTGGAAGGAGAATCACAGCTAGCTGTTGGTCTCAGGCTGCGCCCAAGCCAAATTTCGACCTTAACTGATGTTGCGTATTTCGAGATTACGCCCCTTTCAGAGATAGAAAGCACTCTGGAAAGCCTCGGCTTAATACTTATTTTAGGGGCTATAACCACCGTCTTGATTGGTGCTTCCGCCGGCTTGTGGGCTAGCGGCAGAGTTCTAAGCCCATTAACTGATATCTCCACTGTTGCGCAAGCTCTTGCAAAAGGGCAATTCGCTGCCAGAGTCGAGACAATCGATGACCCAGACCTTATGCCGATCATCAGGTCATTCAACGACATGGCTGCGACTATGGAACAACGCATAGCGAAAGACGCTCGATTTGCATCCGACGTTAGCCATGAACTTCGCTCGCCTCTCATGACTCTCAGAGCATCTATAGAGGTAATGCAAAGTCGGCGCATCGAACTTTCTGAGCGCGCATCACAAGCGCTTGACCTGCTCGCTGATGATGTAAACAGATTTGAAAAATTAGTCCAAGACCTCCTTGACTTGGCAAGATCGAATTCAGGATCTATACCCTCTGACCTAGTCAACATGACGGAACTAGTTGAGGCCACTGTGGCAATGTTCGAAAAGCAGCCACCCATAAGCATTCTCGACGGAGCGAACAACGCTCTGGTGATCGGAGACAAACGTCGGCTAGCTCAAGTTTTCGATAATCTTCTCCGCAACGCAGAAAAATATGCGAATGGAGCGACCTTGATAGAGATAACCCAGTCAGAAGGCAGGGTGCACATATCGGTTGAGGATGCGGGGCCCGGGGTATCTCCTTCGGAGCGAGAACTTATTTTTCAAGCCTTTACCCGCGGAAACGCAGCAAAAAACCGAGGTACGGGCGGCGGCGCAGGCCTTGGGCTTGCTCTCGTCGATGAGCACACTCGGCGACACGGAGGCTCAGCGAAAGTAGGAAACCGCAGAGATGGAAAACGCGGAGCTCGCTTCACAATTGACCTGCCGATGGTTGGAAGACGATGAGAAAACTAAAATTTTTCACACTTAGCGCCGCCGTCTTTATTGTTTTCAGCCTCCCAGCCTGCGGCCTCTCTTCGAATGAAACACCAAGTGTTTTAGAAGTTCCCGAGGATGTTTTCCCCGACGGAGGGCAAGTCCCACAAGACTTTAACCCTGATGATTCGCTTGACTTAGATGTCGGCACCACTGTGCATCCGGTTTATTTCCTATTGGACAGTCAGATAATTGAGGTCAAACGACGTCTACTCTCTCCAGTATTTTTAGAAGCGCCACTTAACAATCTACTAATTGGCCCCTCGCCTATAGAGGCGGCAACCGGGCTAGAGTCGGCGATACCTGAAGGCACTGAGATAGTCAATGTTCAAGTTTCCCGAAACAACATCGTTACGATTCATCTAAATGCCAATTTTTTTGCTCTTGAAGGGGCTCAACGCATTAGAGCTACTAGGGAACTAGTGTTCACTGGTCTTGGCTTAGTAACTGATGCTCAGGGCGTCCTCTTTCTTTTAGATGGAATCGCGCAGCAGCTTCCGGATAGTAGAGGAATTATCGCCGAAAAAGCTTCGGATGGCTTTGTCCAACCATTAACAGAAGATGATTTTGCCCCGTTGCGCGAACAGAGTAAAATTTCGTAAGTTAATAAAGGTTATTGCCGAACCTTATAACGAGACCTTGACACCGCTCGTGCGAATGCCACGAACATAAGCATCACTGGGAAAACTTCAAGACGGCCAAACATCATTAAGAACATGAGGATTACGCGCCCGAGCCGAGGAAATACCAAAAAGTTACTTACCGGCCCTGCATCTCCCAACCCTGGACCCGCATTGCCGATCGCTGAAACCGCTC
>DMOB01000164.1:8795-11488 GCA_003452475.1 Acidimicrobiaceae bacterium
CCCGCATTGCCGATCGCTGAACCCGCTCCTGAGAATGCAGTAACAGGTTCAACGCCCAAACCCGCCAGTGTTAAACCTCCAAACACAATTAGCCCCATATACAACAATATGAAACCGACCGCTTTCGCAGCAATTTGCTCATCTATCGATACCGCTCCCATACGGATAGGAACTACAGCCTTGGGGTGACGCGCTCTAATGACTTCGCGAAACGAATAGCGCACCAAGATTTGGAGCCGCAATATTTTCATGCCCCCGGCAGTCGACCCGGTCATACCGCCGACGATCATTAACGTCAGGAGGACTATCTGAGCAGCAGGCGCCCAAACAGTAAAATCACTGGTCCCAAAACCAGTGCTAGTTCCTAATGAAACAGCATAAAAAAATGACTCCCTAATATTTCTGCCTAGTGAAAGATTCCCAAAATTTAACCATACTAAAATAAATGTTGACCCAACAATTAATCCCAGATACCACCGTAATTCGCTTACGCGATGGTATGCCTTGGGGCCTCTATTGAAGGCGTACCAATGCAGCGAAAAGTTAGCTCCACAGAAAATCATGCCTGCGATGATCACAAATTCGGCTAGCAAAGAATCAAAATGAGCGATCGACGCGTTATACGGAGAGAAACCCCCAGTCGCAACAGTAGTGAATGCATGACTAGCAGCATCGTAGGGCGATAAACCTACAACCATAAGGGCGGCAATCATGGCAAGCGTTATTCCGCCGTACAGTAACCATAAACGACGCGCAGTGTCAGTAACTCTCGGCGTTAACCGGTCAGCCGTTGGCCCAGGGGCTTCGTTGGCTATCAGCTCCAACCCCCCAATTTTCAAAGCTGGTAATACAGCTACCGCTAGGACGATTAAACCCATCCCACCAAACCACTGCATCATGCTTCGAAAGAACAGAACCCCTCGTGGCACAGCTTCAATATCAGACAAAATCGTTGAGCCGGTACACGTGAAGCCCGACACTGATTCAAATAGAGCATTATCGAAGTGCGCCCATGCGATTGAACCAGTCATCAAGAAAGGTAAAGCGCCAGCTATCGAGACGGCAAGCCAACTCCATGCCACAGAGGCAAGAGCAACTGGAGTATCAGCTCGAGCCGACACCGAAGAAGAGCCAAACATGAGGGCGCCTATGGATAAGGTCAGAAAGGCAGAAACCAGAAGACCTAAAGCCCCGCCGCCCCCATCAGCTAAAGCAACCCCCGAAGAAGCAAACATTCCAAATGAGATGGCTACCAATGCGGAGCCAGAGACTCTCAAGGGGGTCCCTTTAATTTTTTTCATCGAACTGCCATTTTTCTATGGCCAAATGATTTTCGCCTTAACATCCTGACGAGTGGCTCGGCCATGAACGCTAGAACCACTAAAACCGGCGTTATGGATATTCGACCGACAATCATTAGGCCCGCTGAAAAAATCTGCCCCAACCCCGATAATTCACTTAGATGGTTCATCTGCGCTGCACTGCCGAAAGCCGGGCCAAAGTTAGAAAGACACGAAAGCGCAAAAGAAAAAGCGCCCTCGACGTCTAAACCACCGTTAGTCAGTATCAACGCGCCTGGAATCAGAACCAAGAGCGACAAGAAAATTTCACCGACTATTTTAGAAAAGGCCGTCTGCCCAATCGAGGAATGACCAACACGGATAGGTAAAACTGCAGTGGGGTGAATTGTACGCTTCAACTCGCGACCGATGTAAGAACTAATAGCCAAAAGACGCATCACCTTGAAGCCACCGGTCATTGACGCTGACATACCACCGATCAGCATCACGATGATTACGAGCGACTGTCCGCCAGCAGATGGCAGATAGCTCACACTATCGATATAGCCTGTCGTCGAAGCTGCAGAGGTGACTTTGAACAACGAGGATCTAACAATTTCTAGCGTCAATGTCTGCCGAGTGAAAATAGCATCGAACGCGGCAGCAACAAGTACGGCTAAGGAATAAAAGCGGAATTCATAGCTTCTCCAAAATCGTTTGGGATCTTTACGCCGTAAAGCCAAAAAAATAAGGGGCAGACTGATCCCAGCGATAAACATCCCGACGATTCCCACCCATTCAATCGCTCCTGATTGAAAGGCACCAATCGAACCCGGTTGAGTCGAAAAACCGCCGGTCGAGATAGTAGTTAACGCGTGCATCGCACTATCAACTAACGGCATGCCGGCTAATGCATAGCCCATTCCTATTAGCCCTGTTAACACGATGTATAGGAGCAACAGCCTAAAAACGGTGCCACTGCTTTTAGGTGACAAACGCCTGGCAGAACGAGTCGCCACCCCCCCATCTGCATCGAGACCACCAACTCCTAGGTGCGGCAAAACGCGTACTAAGATAACGATTAGAGCAGCACCAGCGACCCACTGCCCAAGAGCCCGCAAAAGCATTACTCCCGGCTCAATCTTAGAAACATCAATCGTACTCGCATTAGTACCTGTAACAGTCGATGCAGCCTCGACAAGAGCTAAAGTTACGCTTCCGGTAGTTTCAGTCGCCAATAGACCAATCATTACGAATGCTAATGAAGCTAAAGTTCCCGATGCCAATGCTCGAAATAGTCGCGCTGTGCTTAGATACTTAGGAACTCGCGCGTATCTTAAAATAAATAAGCCGATAGCTAATGCCGCAGCCCCCACGGCTAAGAGCTCTAGCCAAACGCCTCCTCCACGGGCG
>DMOB01000208.1:0-2544 GCA_003452475.1 Acidimicrobiaceae bacterium
CGATTTTGATAACAGTTGCTCCAAAATCAGCAAGGGTTCGCGTAGCGGCCGGACCAGCCAAGGCCCACATAAAATCCAGGACCTTCACGCCTTCCAGCGGACGGCGCCTGAGCGATTCTGCTGGGTTAAGTTCCGGTCTCCTGGAGAGGTCGCTCATTATGCGCTCGGTATCAGCACCAAGACCGGGAGCAACAAGATTACGGTGAATCAACTTCGAAGTCGATCGAGTGATCGGCCCACAGATACGAGCCGTATCCAATACAGTTCCTCCGCTTACCCGGGAGACATCGATAGAATCCCAGTAATCTCGGTCCTGTAGCTGTCCTAAACCCATCACATCGGTCATGTCAGCAATCGGTGCGATCAGTAAATTTTTTTCTAACGCCGCTTGCAGCAACTCGTCTTTAGTTCGGGTCGCAACGAAGCTACTAATCGTTTCATTGGCCTCTTCAAGAATTGCTGGAGTGGCTTCACCTTCTAAAACTCGATTTGCATAGCTCACGAAGTCTTCATCTTTTAGCTTCTTAGTGCACCCGCCTTCATCATAGATCCATTTCATCAGGCGGTTGCTATAGGGACCTACCATCGCACCGAACAAAAATGTGACCGTCACATAGCCATCTGCACAAGGATGAACATACTGAATTTTTAGTGGTCCCAGTCTAACGCCGCCCGAGAACCTCGTCTGCGGCTCTTGCGGCTCAAGACAAAAAGATCCCAGCATCCTGAACTGGCTCGTACTCAAATAGCTCATTTGCGCCGCAACATCTGCATGCTGCCCCAGCCCGCTGGATTCGCGCTCATACAACGCTAACGCAGCCGCACATGCCGCATCAGCTCCGGCGAAGTTCCATGTTTGTGGGATTCCTACACGCACAGGCGGGCGGTCTCCGTCTCCTGTTAAGGACATCGCTCCCGAGGCAGCGGCAATGGTTATGTCTGAAGAAGGCCAATTTTTTTTAGGCCCGCCGGAACCGTAAGCAGAAATTGAAACAGTAATCAAACCTGGGTTTTGGGAACGTAGAAGCTCTAAGTCCACCTCAAATGCGCCACACTCCAAAAGCACATCCGCTGTCATCGCCAACTCAATTAGTTCAGTGTCATTAGAAATAACAACTGATGACTTACCTCTATCTTGCGTCAGATGAGAGAGAGATCTTTCTGAGTGTTGGATTCCCTCGACATAGGGGCCTCTGTGCCGGTGTCGTAAACCTTCTGGTGGTTCCACCATGACAACTTCAGCCCCCATTTGTGCCAACATAAAACCGGCAATAAAACCACGGTCATCACACAAATCTAAAACTCGATACCCTGACAACACCCTATATTCTCCCCTTCATTAGCAATAACTTGCGCTGTTTCAACGACCTGTTAGTAGGTTGTTACCAGTTTCGACCTTCCGATAGACGAGCTTAAGACAAATCCCGGCTCGATATTTAAACCTGACTGGATAAAGAATGTTTAACAGACCGATCGAAATTTCCTGGCTTATTGCTGTTGGCGTGGCGGTGTCATGGATCGGCGTTTGGTTGAAGAGTATCCCAGTCATTTTTGTAGGATTTGGAATGTTTTTAGGATTTACTCTGAGCATGATCATCGTCGCGTGGAATGAGGCTCGTTTCGGAACGGACTCGAACCCTGATAGCGACGCAACATAAGAATTGTGCTCACCGTAACTATTGAAATAGTGAAAGTGGCTAGGGCTAGCAGCTTGGGAATTAAAGTTCCTCCTTGGCGTGAATATCTAGAAGTCACAAGTTCGAATTAGATTCGTCCAGTTCTATATCAGCGGTTTCATTCGTGACGGCCATGCCACCAGCCGCCATTCAGCTTCCACCAAGGGTGATAGTGCCACCCAGACCAGTCTGAAGTGAGGAAAAGAATTCGCAGGTACTGCGCTAAAAGACTGCCCCAATTGCAGGTGTCATTGGGCTATGGTGGCACTGTGAGTGGGAAAGACTTCAATCGTTTCGGATTTGGTGAGAGCCAGCGTGTTTTTGCTTTTCAACCATCGACAACAGAAAATCTTTTGGCCCTGTCAGAAGAACAAATTCAACAGTTCAACGAGTCAGGGTACCTCACAGCGTTGCCAGGTTTGTCTTCAAGCGAAGTCGGAAATCTTCGTCAATACCTAAATGGACTAATAGGGGAAGTTGTTTCAGCTGATGATGCGCGAAACAGCTACTCGATTAACCAGTACCACAGGGTAAGTCGTCCTTTATGGGACCTTATTCATACACCGGTATTCGTCGACTATGTGTCGGATATTTTGGGTCCTGAATCAGTTTGTTGGAGCACACACTTGTTCTGCAAACTGCCTGGTGATGGAATGGAAGTCCCGCTGCACCAAGACGCCAATTATTGGCCGTTCACTCCCACGAAGTCAGTTACTATCTGGCTGGCGGTAGATGATGTTGACGAAGAGAATGCCGCTATGAGGTTCGTTCCAGAAAGTCATCTCGATGGTGACTTAAGGCATGCTGAATTGGCGTTAGATGGTGCGGTCGTACTCAATCGGCGTGTCGTTGAACATGAAAAATATGA
>DMOB01000125.1:0-4687 GCA_003452475.1 Acidimicrobiaceae bacterium
CGCCCTATAAAAGATGCTTCGGGCGACTCACACTTCAATGAAGTTTACTTCAACGAAGTAGCTGTGCCAGTTCAGAACTTAGTCGGAGAGCTAAACAACAGCTTTGGTCAAACTATGCGACAACTTGAGCATGAACGAGGTGGGATAGATCGACTAGCTTCGAACCAACGGCTTTATCTAGACATGCGTGATTACGCCGATACAACTGATCCACTGGTTCGACAACAAATCGCCCGAATAGAGAGCGGCTATAAGATCGGCCGCGACATGGTTCTTCGTAATGTTCTTCGGCAGACACCATTTGCTCAGTACTCAGCCATAACTAAGACTTGGTGTACTGAATTCGAACAACAAGTTTCAGAGTTCGTTGGGAACGTAGCCGGAGCAGAAACAATGCTTTGGAACCGCGTATCCAGGAACGTTGTTTACTCTCCGGCCTACACAATCATGGGCGGCACCACGCAGATCCTACGAAATATCATAGGGGAACGTATCCTCGGATTACCTCGGGAGCCACGACCCCAATCATGAACCGGGAACAAGCGATTATTCCCCTCCAAGGAGCGATGAACTGTCGTGACCTTGGCGGTTACGCAACTGAAGACGGCCAGGTAGTGAGGACCGGAGCTCTTTTTCGTTCTGACAGGCTCAGCGATCTCACCGAGGATGACCAGGCAGAACTAGCAACTTACGGCATTCGCACTATCGTAGATTTTCGAACAAAAGCAGAGTCTTCGCGTGACCCGTCCAGGCTATGGTCAGGAATCACCAGTCATGTGCCTCTCTCAGTTGGAGATGAGATAGCTCAACAACATGAATTCGTTGAGCGGATCAAACTCGGGCAGATTAAGGCGGTATCAGTAGCCGATGTCTCTAGTAGCTACCTTGGAATGCTCTCGGAGTATCCAGAACAATTCGCGACTTTTCTTAACCTCGTCGCAGATCTTGATAACTTACCGCTTCTCTTTCACTGCACTGCTGGGAAGGACAGAACCGGCATTGCTGCAGCTCTAGTTCTTGAAGTATGCGGCGTTCACAGAAAAACAGTTTTAGATGACTACGAGATGACTAACCAACTCCGGTCCGAGCGACGAATCGACCAGTTACGTCCGGAGATCGAAGCTGCTGGGATATCTATAGAAGCAATTCGTCCTGCTCTTTCGGCACCTAGAGAATCACTCTTATCTTTACTGGACCACATCGACCTCAACTATGGGAGTGTCTTTAAGTACGCTGTCGACGCCCTTAATGTAATGCCATCGCAGCTAGAAACCATTCAAATGAACCTAGTTACTTAGAGGCACCAACCATAGAGGTCTCAAGCGACATCAAATCGGTAGGACTCTCCGTCTTTGACTATGAAACCAGCTGTCCGTCCCGCAAAATGAGTTCCAATAACTAGCCGGCCGTCAGACCACCTTTCATAAGCATCTTTTCTCGTTGCCGAAGAGAGATCTTGTCGCCAGTCCGCTGATGATGCCAAATCGGGATGAACAAATTGGATTGGATGGTGCGTCATATCACCGGTAATCAAAGCCCTTTCACCAACTGATTCAATACACACGCTCACATGTCCTGGAGTGTGTCCAGAAGTAGATTCAAGGCAGACATCAGAAGTTAGCTGATGCGTATCCGCAACCATTTCCGCTAAGCCTGCCTCAATGATCGGACGTACCGAGTCATCAAAAACAGGGCCATAGTCTTGAGGCTCATTCTGCCAATAATCAAACTCTTCTTTCACAAACAAGTATTTTGCGTTCGGAAAGGTCGGAATCCATTCGCCATCTACTAATTGAGTGTTCCAACCCACATGATCAACGTGCAGATGAGTGCTCACAACTATGTCTATGTCATCGGGATGAAAGCCTGCTGAGGCAAGATCTTTTAGAAATGACGTATCTAAATCTGCGAAAGCTTTGGCACCTGGGCGTTCTTTCGAGTTACCGCAGCAAGTATCAACAATAATCGTTAATCCTTGCGACTCAACTACCAGAGCGTGAATAGAAAGTTTCATCCGCCCTTCATCTGTTACGAAGTCAGGCTTCAGCCAATCAACTCCAGCTATTAGGTCATCAGCACCCGGCAACAGGCTTTTAAACGGCCAGTGAACTTCCATCTCCAGCACTTTTGTTACGGTGACATCACCGACACTCCACATAACCATATTTAGTCCCCCATATTTTCGAAGAATGAAGCTTCTTAATATTGATTCTGTAGGGCAGACTAGGGGCTTTAAGATTGCTTTACCCGATTCTTACGTTCACTGAAGGAAAAATGACGGAAGACAACAGCTTCAAGGATGCTGCGATCGAGGCGGAACTCGAAACCGGCGAAAGAGAACCCACCAGAGACGCCGCCTGGGCTCAATCGATAAAGCGTCTATTTCGGGTTAGTGGTGGGTTGCTCGTCACAGCAGCGGGACTCCTCATGATGTTGCTCCCTGGACCCGGCCTCCTGACTATTGCTATCGGCTTAAGTATTCTCTCACGTGATGTTGCCTGGGCAGATCGCCTCCTGAGCAAGGTACGAGCAAGATTGCCTAGCGACGAGCATGGAAAACTACCGCGCTCTTCAATCATTACTATGACGACAATGGCAATAGCAGGGATATTATTTTCGATTTGGGCGACGTTGCTGCGCTAAGAGTCGCTCTACTTAATTTGCACAGGCGTGGAGACTTGTGTGAAAAAGTCGTTTCCTTTATCATCCACAACGATAAACGCCGGAAAATCTTCTACTTCAATCTTCCAGATTGCTTCCATGCCTAACTCTTCATACTCAAGCACCTCAATGCTCTTTATTGAGTCTTTGGCTAACCGCGCTGCCGGCCCCCCTATCGAACCTAAATAGAAACCTCCGTAGGTATGGCAGGCATCAGTAACTTGTTTCGAGCGATTGCCTTTAGCCAACATTACGAGACTTCCGCCGGCGGCCTGAAATGCTTCGACATAGCTATCCATCCGGCCAGCAGTAGTTGGCCCGAAGGATCCAGAAGCGTAGCCTTCAGGTGTTTTAGCGGGGCCCGCGTAGTAGACAGGAAATTTTTTGAGGTAGTCAGGCATAGCCTCACCAGCATTGAGTCGCTCTTGAATCTTCGAATGAGCTATATCTCTAGCCACTACAAGCGTTCCGCTTAGAGACAATCGGGTCTTAACCGGATATTTACTCAACTCATTTCTAATATCTTCCATCGGCTGATTCAGATCGATTGATACAACTACTGCAGAAAGATCAGCCTCGGATGCTTCTGGCAAGTACTTGGCCGGATCATTCTCAAGTTCCTCAAGAAAAATACCTTCTGCAGTTATCTTTGCGAATGCTTGTCGATCTGCTGAACATGAAACCGCTATAGCGACAGGACAACTAGCGCCATGGCGTGGGAGTCGCACGACTCGAACATCATGACAGAAATATTTCCCTCCGAATTGAGCACCAATACCAAATTTTTGCGTCAGTTCTAAAATATTTTGTTCCCATTCAAGGTCTCGGAATCCATTACCTGCATCGCTTCCTCGCGTCGGCAAGGTATCCAAATACTTCGAGGATGCATACTTAGCTGTTTTCAATGCATGCTCGGCTGATGTTCCCCCGATCACAACGGCTAGATGGTAAGGAGGGCAAGCAGCAGTTCCTAGCGTCCGCAACTTCTCATCTAAAAATTTCGTTAATCCTGCAGGATTAAGAAGCGCTTTCGTTTCCTGAAATAAAAAGCTTTTGTTAGCTGAGCCACCACCTTTTGCCATGAAGGCCAGCTTATAAATTTCCCCTTCAGACGCATAAATCTCAATCTGAGCAGGCAGATTATTACCTGTATTACTCTCTTCAAACATACTTAACGGAGCTAATTGCGAATACCGCAAGTTAGAAGTTTGAAACGTATCAAATATGCCTCGGCTGATAGCTTCGGCATCGTCACTATCGGTAATGACTCTTTCCCCTTTGTGACCCCAAACAATAGCGGTACCGGTGTCTTGACAACTAGGCAGCACACCACCTGCAGCTATATTCGCATTTTTTAGAAGCTCAATTGCGACGAACCGGTCATTTGGAGATGCTTCTACATCATCAAGAATTGAAGCTAACTGCTTCAGGTGAGCCGGACGAAGTAAGTGAGATATGTCACGCATCGCTTCAGCAGTAAGTAACCGTAACCCCTCCGGTTCAACATGCAAAAAATTTCTGCCACCAGCCTCGAAAGTTGATACATATTGGTCCGTCAATTTACGGTAACTGATATCGGCTTCACCTACGGGCAATAAATCGCTGTACAAAAACTCTGGCATATATCAAACGCTACATGGTTAATAAGGCCGTGGTTGCGGGCAAAGGTTGAACCAGATGACAAAACAATAATTTTTCATATTCCTAGCAATAAATTTTTTCTGTTAACGAGATGTAGGAAACCTTTTTCGCGGGCATCATTTATATATGCAACCCGTCTCGACCTCAAGCAACAGCACCTATGGAGAGCCCACGGGAATAGTCACATCGATTAACGCCGTAACTCTTCATACAACAGACATGGGCTTATCTATAGCCTTTTACGTCGCAATGAATTTCAGGGTTAGTTTCGGAGATCCTGATGCATCTTTTGCGACGGTCACTAGCGGAGATTGTTTTGTTAACTTATGGCTCGTGGATTCTGATGCTGAAGTCAATCACAGCTGGGGACGTATCATATTCCACG
>DMOB01000315.1:0-8526 GCA_003452475.1 Acidimicrobiaceae bacterium
CGATCACCAAAAACAAGCTTGAGACCGTAGTTATCGAAAGCGAAATCCACCAGATCGCTATCCATTGTTCGCGCTTACGAGGAAATTTTTCTTTCCTGAACAAAACGACTGCAAGCAAAAACGGTGCCCCAACGCTTGTTCTTAATGCAGCTAATGGCAAGGCTGTTGTATGATCTAAGGCCGCTTTCATGACAGAGTAGTTCAAACCAATTAAAGCTGCTATTGCTACAATTAATGAAAGAGTTATGAATTCCGCTTTACGCGAAGGCTGCTTCTGTTTTTTAGTTTTCGCTCGCGGCGAACTTATTCTCACATACCCTCACGAATATCGATAGACCTTTTGCGTAATCTGCGCATTCCCTTCAACCACCGGTCTGTATCAGCAGCTTTTCGCTCAACATACGTCTGGACCTCAGGATGAGACAAAATCAAGAAACGCTCCTTTGCAATCGCCTCCGTCACGATTACAGCAACTTCATCGGGCTCAATGATGCCATCAGTACCTCCATCACCTAATTGACGTGGAGCCATCGCCGTGTTTACACCCTGAGGGCAAAGGACTGACACTTTGATCCCATCATCACCATGGGTAATCGCAAGAGTTTCGGCAAGTTTGATGCAGGCCGCTTTTGTAACAGAATATGGGGCTGAACCCACGGCTGCTAGAAGCCCCGCTGCGCTCGCTGTCGCCACCAGGTAGCCCTCGCCTCGAGCCGTCATTGACGGAATCACTGCTCTTGCAGCGTACACATGAGACATAACATGCAATTCCCATTGTTTTTGCCATGCCTCATTAGAGGCTTCTATACCGCCCTCAGCCCCGGCACCTGCATTAGAAAAAAAGATATCGATCGGTCCATGAGCGTCTTCAATTTCATCCACGAACTTCTGCATCGCATTCTCATCAGTAACATCAAGTCCAACCCCGATGCACCCAAGCTCATTAGCTACTGTTTTCGCAGCGCCCTTGTCGTAGTCTGCGACCACTACTACACGAGCTCCTTCCTCAACCCATTTTTTAGCAGTTGCTGAGCCTATGCCACCGCCACCACCAGTTATTACTGCTACCCGATTACGAATCTCCATGGCCACGAATGGTAGAGGGCTAAATCCTCATCTGCTTAAATTATGAATCCTCAGCCACACCATTTTTTGTACGCATAGATGCATACGCTACCTCAGCGACCTCACCGGCACCCACAAACCGACCCGGACTGGACCCGTCTACATGACCCATAATTCCTTTGTACAAAGTGAAACCACATAACGCTGCTAGCCGCTCTGGCATCTCACGTACTTGTTCTGGAGTCAGGCTATAGTACTGATTTTGTTGCTGGCGCATCCACCCCTGACAGTACTGAACGCTTAGACCTAATCGCCAATCTAAGTCCGTCGTATTAGCACCGCCACAATGCCACGTCCCGCCATTAACAATGAGCACTGAGCCAGCAGACATCTCTGCTGCAACATATTTAACTTTTTCTCCTTTGCGAGGCTCATGGTCAAACTTGTGGGAACCAGGAACAATGCGAGTAGCACCATTTTCTTCAGTGAAGTCAGTCAATGCCCAAATAGAAGTAACCATAAAAGGTGCACGCGGTCTCTGAACACTTACTAGTCCGTCATCGCTGTGTAAACCTTGATGCACCTCCCCTGGTCCAATGTTCATACACGTTGTTCCAGATAGTAAACATTCGTTATCTAACAAACTCTCCGCGAATGGAAGAACATTGGCATGAGTGGGAAGCTTCCAAAATGCTCTATCTTTGCCCAGCAGGTTATACATTCGCTTCGTAGCAAACCCCTCGGCTCTATTCCCTCGCGGTTGCACATCAAGTTCAGCTTCTAGCCTTTCAACGGTTTCGGTCACCTCTAGCAACAACTCAGGCTCTATTGCATTCTCAATTATGCAGTAGCCCTGCTTTTCGATAGTCGAAAGGTGGCTTTCAAAAGTGGCCGTTTCCATTGGACCATTCTGCCATTTAATTTGATACTTAGTCATTTTTGACGGAAGCTAATCAACTAACGCAAGAATGGTCTACATGCTTACTGCACTAATCACGGGAACCTCTACCGGAATTGGCCGAGCGACTGCTCTTCGGCTAGCTAGAGATGGCATACGAGTTTGGGCCTCCATGCGCGATGTTTCTAAGGGCGTATCGCTAGAACAAATCTCGACAGAGGAGAAGCTTGATTTACAAACCATCCAATTGGATGTCGAGGACGAAACATCAGTCAATAAAGCATTCCAGCAGGTCGGTAATGTAGATATCCTGATTAACAACGCAGGGATCAGCCCGGTTGGCTCTGTAGAAGAATTCGATATCTCCGCTTGGAAAAATCTATTCGACATCAATGTCTTTGGTCTTATTCGATGCACCCAAGCAGCACTACCTGGGATGCGAGCTAATCAATTTGGACGCATAATAAATATTTCATCAGTAGCTGGCCGCGTGGCTATCCCTATGTTTGGACCCTACTCATCCACTAAATGGTCAGTGGAGGCTATTAGTGAGTCGCTCGCTACTGAATCAGCAATATTCGGAATTCACGTCACGCTTATTGAACCTGGGGCAGTTGCCACTCCGATCAGAGAAAAAACAGGTAGCCCCGAGCGGAGTAGCCCCTACCGCCCCGTGGCAAAAAACTGGGGGTTCAGCGTTGGCTACGATCATGCGAACCCCTCGGAACCTGAGGACGTAGCTGATGCAATATTGAAAACAATCCATGATCTGCACCCCCCGCTTCGCGTGACTGTTGGAAGAGGAGTTAAACAAATGATCAAGCTACGAGAACAGCACGATGACCGAGAATGGGTTGATCTATGGTCCGCTGATACAAATAATTTCCTTTCACGATGGGAAAAGCTAACTGGGGATGACCTCACCAACCCATAGGAATGGCGACATGGCTGAACCACGATTTGCACCCAACCGAAGAATGATTCTTAATGCCTTTTCGATGAACTGTGTGAGCCATATACAACAGGGCCTTTGGGTTAGAGCAGACAGCCGGCAAACTGAGTATCTTCAGTTAGAGCCCTGGATGGAGCTAGCTCGCATTGCTGAAGCTGGCTGCTTGGACTCTCTTTTTCTTGCAGATGTTGTCGGGTTGTATGACAACTACCAAGGCAGCGCCGACACATCTTTCAGGCAGGCTGTGCAAGTTCCGGTTAACGATCCCATGCTTTTGATTCCTGCTATGGCTACCGTCACTCAACAACTCGGTTTTGCGTTTACTAGCTCGGTTCTGCAAGCTCACCCGTTTACGTTTGCTCGTCAACTTTCAACCCTCGACCACTTAACTAAAGGGCGAATAGCATGGAATGTAGTCACCTCCTATCTCCCCAACGCTGGCAATAACTTGGGATTCGATGGATTGCCCGACCATGAAGAACGCTATGCCCGAGCCGAGGAGTACCTTGAAGTCGTCTACAAACTTTGCGAAGGTAGCTGGAGCGATGACGCTGTAATCATCAATCGCTCTGAGGGCGTCTATGCAGACCCCCGCAAAGTTAGACAAATAAATCATCGTGGGCCGCGATACGAAGTCCAAGGACCCCACCTATCGGAGCCTTCCCCACAAAGAACACCCGTACTTTTCCAGGCAGGTATGTCCACCAGAGGTAGAGACTTCGCATCAAGTAACGCAGAATGTATCTTTGTTGTTACACCTACTAGCGGCGTCGCAACTCTACGAAAAGACTTTGAGAAGCGTCTTAATTCAAAAAATCGTTCAATTTCAGAAGTGAAATTTATCGGCGGAGTAGCACCAATAGTTGGCGGAACAGAAAAAGAAGCCATCGACAAAAAAAACGATTACTTAGAGCAGCTCTCAGTAGAAGGTGGGCTAGTCCACATGAGCGGTAACACTGGTGTGGACCTAGGTGAAATCGACCCTTCAACCCCCTTAGACGGCTTTAACACTGAGCGAGTCCAAGGTCTAATAAAAAATTTGATTGACAGCGCACCACCAGGAACCAGAACATTCGGAGATTTGATTAGGTCTAACTTAGCCGGAGCGTGGTTAGTGGGTTCTGATGAACAGGTTGCTAATGAGTTACAAAACAGATTCGATGCTGGTTTAGATGGATTCAATTTGACGTATTCGGTAACTCCAGGCACATTTGTCGATTTTATTGACGGGGTGATTCCGATTTTACAGAAGCGCGGTCTGGCTCAATCTGAATACGCGCCCGGTACATTCCGCGAAAAACTATTCGGGTATCCACGACTTCCGTTAAGCCATCCCGCAACAGTTCATCGACAGCTATAACAATAGTTACCCACCCGGCAAGCGCCCTATTTTTCTACCCGACAAAGCAATACCGATAGATATGAACGATAGTAGAAGCAACACTGTCCATGCGGCGTCAAAGCTCCCACTCACATCAGCTATCCACCCCACGAAAAAACCACCGATGCTTAAGCCTGCCATAAACCCCATAACCACGACACCGCTTGCACGACCGGAGTCTTTAGTCGGCACACCTATTATCACAGATAGCATAGCTACGGCATTCCAGGCGTAAAGGCCTGACGCTGCTACAAAAGTCATGGGCCACATTATCCACCCTCCAAGCGGTACAGCAGCTAGAAGCATGGCCATTACCAACACACTGGTAAGCGCTTGTATAGCCAGAGCATTTGAAGGAGCTATTTTTTCTTCGGCTAGTCTCGCCCACCAGATACGGGAAAATATAGCTAAGCCCCCCGGCAAGGCACTCAAAAGCCCTGCCTCAAAATTCGACATTCCGAGCTGAGTCTCGCCAAAAAGCGGCAGATACCTTCCTGCACCGCCTACGGCGATTCCCATAAATAGTGCATAGAAAGCAAGCAGCCAAACGGACTTTCCCAGAGGGCTTTTCTTCGTATTCACATCTTTTTGAACTGCCTGGCTAATTGTCTCCTCATTGCCATTTCCAAGTGCGGTAATAACTATAACGCCAACGACAAGAGACAAAAAGCCGTAGAAGCCGAAGGCGCCCCGCCAACTTACGAAATAAGCAATAGTTGGCACAGTTAGGCCAGCAGCCATGACACTCAGTTGAACACCCGATTGCTTTATGCCCGTCATTAATCCACGACTACCTGCCGGGACGCGTTCAGCAATTAACTTGTTTGTAGCAGGATTACACCACCCCTGAGGGAATCCAGCAATAATCAAACCCCCAATCAACACCCATTTGTTGTTTGCTATAGCCAATACCCCAAGGCCAAAAGCCGAGAGAAACAGCACGAATACGCAAGTTTTCTTTCCGCCAACTTTATCGCTGATTCGGCCTCCCAAAGGAGCAAATACAGCCCCGACGATCGTATTGACGGACACCGCAGCACCAAAAAAAGTTACAGACAGTCCTAAATCTTTTGTCAAATCGTTTGCGACTACAGCAACTCCGATGAGAGAAAAGGCACCTAAGCCCATGGTTGCTGCCAGAACGAGCCCCAACGAAACATTTATCCTGTTTTTAGGGAGGTAACCCGACATCCGCACTATCCGCACCCTACGCTATTCGGCCATGGTCAAGCGTCAAATACTTATCCCTTCTATTGCATTTCCAAGAGTCGAGGAGAGACTTAAAGTTTTCGGAGAGCTCGACATTGCGTTGTGGTCGCCTGAGGCCACACAACGGCAAGATGGAACCCAAATATCTCTTTCAGAGCTGACACCTGAGATTGCCTGGATACCTATTGACATGTTCTTCACTGGGCAATTTCTCGAATTCGTCGAAGTATTTCTAACTACCGGCTCAGTTAAGTGGGTACAAGCTTGTCTGGCAGGAACAGATGCTCCGCCATTTCATCAAATTCAAAAAGCTGGAATACGGCTAAGTAACAGCGACTCGCCAAATGCTGGAGTCGCTGAATACGTAATTTCTTCAGTTTTAAATGTCGTCCACAAGTGGCCGGAGCGCCAAAAACAACAAGCAGAGCAAAGGTGGGTGCAAGAAGGCTGGCGAGAAATCGGTGAAATGAAATGGCTCGTTGTCGGCTTCGGGTCTATTGGCGGCGAGTTAGCGAAAAGAGCAAGGGCATTTGGGGCAGAAGTAGTTGGCGCTCGTCGCACTCAAGTTGTGGACAATAGAGCAACCAAGATGATCACAATGACCGAAATCCACAACGAATTACCCGACGCCGACATCGTCATCATTGCTTGCCCTCTGAATGATGAAACTCGCGGGTTGGTCGATGAGAACTTTCTTTCGCAGATGAACCCAGAATCAATTTTAGTAAATGTAGCTAGAGGGCCCGTCGTCAATACTAAAGCGCTGCTAACCGCTCTTGACCGGAACGAATTAAATCATGCTATTCTCGATGTTTTCGACGTAGAACCTTTGGATTCAATAAGTCCCCTTTGGCACCACCCTTCAGTAACAATGACATCGCACATCGCTGGTGCCGGTTCAGGAATCACTTCTCGAGGAGATAACGTTTTCATAGAACAATTGACCGAATACTTGGCTGGAAGGCCACTACGCCTGGAAGTAAAATGAAAAGTGAAACTTTATTGCCATTAGGAAAGCTTGATCCCGGTTTACGCGAACCTGAAACTCCGCTACAGATATTAGAAGTTGCCTCAGCTGCAAAACAAGTTGAAAACATCGGATATGACGCTCTTGTCGTTGAAGAAACCAAAGATGATCCCTATCAGCTACTAGCGTTGGCCTCAACTACTACTAAAACCCTTTCCCTCGGTACTTCAGTAGCAATGGCATTTCCACGATCTCCAACTATTACGGCCATGTCTGCTTGGACACTTCAGAAAGCTTCAAGTGGTCGTTTTACTCTTGGCTTAGGGTCTCAAGTAAGAGGTCACATTCGCCGCAGATATGGAATGGAATGGTCACCTCCGGCAGCCTGGATGCGAGATTACGTTCTCGCTATGCGATCGGTATGGCAATGCTGGCAAGAGCGAACTCCACTCGAATATTCAGGTGAACATTACAAATTAGACCTAATGGTTCCCTTATTTGATCCAGGACCTATTGACAATCCCAACATTCCAGTTCATATAGCTGCCATCAATCCAAATATGTGCGCCGTAGCCGGTGAGGTCGCTGATGGCATTCGGCTTCATCCAGTTTGCTCGCCGAAATATATACGCGAAATAATGATTCCAGCCGTGACCAAAGGGGCTTCCAGAAGCAACAGACAGCAAGAAAATCTAGACTGGTGCATGAAGCCGCTGATCGCAACAGCTCCTGATCAGTTAAAACTTGAGAAGGTAATGCACACAGTTCGTGCACGCGTTGGATTTTACTTATCAACACCTGCGTACAGAGCCGCTTTTGACGTTCACGGCTGGACAGAGGATGCAGAGCGCGCCACCGCGCTAGCTAAAGAACAAAGGTGGGAAGAAATTCCAGATCTTGTTCATGATGAGATGTTTCATACAATAGCAACAATCGGGATTTACGATGAAATTGGATCGCTTCTTAACGAACGTTTCGGGTCCTTGATAGACAAGATTGAATTCAGCGTTCCGGTTAACAACTCCGATGATGCCGATGAACTTGCATCAATATTAAGAACTCTTCGGTCAAGCGACCCACTTCGCAACTAAGGTCTACGGAACCAGCTAAGCCCAGGGGTTTTGGAGGAATTTAATGAGTTCACTGCGCAACAAGGTTGTTCTAATAACCGGAGGTGCTCGCGGGCAAGGAGCCGTTGAGGGAGCTCTTTTTTCAAATTTAGGCTCGACTGTCATCCTCACTGATGTTCTCGACACTGAAGGACAAAACATCGCAGACTCACTCGAATGCACCTACCTTCACCATGACGTTTCTGATGAAAGCCATTGGGAGCGAGTAGTCACCGAAATAGTCGAGCAATTCGGCCAGATCGATGTGCTCGTGAACAACGCTGGAATTTTTCAAGGCAATCGGATGATGCAAACTTCTGTTGAAGACTTCCAAAAGATCATGGATGTTAACACGCTTGGAGTCTTTTTGGGAATGAAGAAAGTCGGCACGGTAATGGCCAAACAAGGTTCAGGTTCAATAATTAACATAAGTTCCGTTGCCGGTTTGATGGGTACATTTGGATCTTTTGCTTATAGCGCTAGCAAGTGGGCTGTAAGGGGAATGACGAAGTCAGCAGCAAAAGAATTGGGACGAAGAGGCGTCAGAGTCAACTCTGTTCATCCCGGCTATATAGATACAGACATGCTCAGCCAGGTACACGATTTCCATGACGATAGTGATCGAACGAATAAGCTCTTGCAAGTTGTACCTTTAGGACGAGTTGCCGCACCAGAAGAAGTCGGAAATGTCGTCGTCTTCTTAGCGTCAGATGAAAGCGGCTACTGCACTGGCCAAGAATTTACCGTAGACGGGGGCATCTTCAGCTAGGTCAATAAAGGAGTGCTACTCATCATTGGATTTCAACAAAGTTTGAGAGGTGGTAGTTGCAGCAAATCTGAGCAGCTGTTGGTGCCTGCTCATCTTTGCTGCAACTAGTTTAGCGCCTGCTATTTTTTTGATCCCTTGGCGAATTCCTTGCCTTCTGGATGACCATTTTTGAATCG
>DMOB01000020.1:0-2849 GCA_003452475.1 Acidimicrobiaceae bacterium
AAATTTGTTTAGTTGTGTTGCTCATAGATGAGCGACCTGAGGAGATAACTGAAATTTCCAACCTTTTGAAAGCTGACGTAATGGCCTCAGCGTTTGATCGCCCCGCTGAAGAACACGTTCAGGTTGCTGAACTTACTCTTGAACGAGCGAAAAGAATGGTCGAGTCAGGTACAGACGTGGTCTTGCTCGTAGATGGTTTAAGTAGATTGGCTCGCGCTTACAACCTATCTGCCCCGGGAAATGGACGAATATTAGTTGAAGGAGTTGACGCTGCCGCTCTTTACCCGCCGAAACGCTTTTTTGGTGCGGCTAGGGCTCTCAGCGAAGGGGGATCTTTAACGATCGTTGCAACCGTCGCTAAAGATACTGGTTGGCGTCTTGACGAGTTAATACTTATGGCGTTGCAAGGAACCGCTAATACTGAGATATTTTTAGACCGAAAGTCGGCAGACCGACGTCTTTATCCTTCGATTGACGTGGCATCATGTCGGACTCGAAAACTTGATGAGTTGGCCGGCGAGGCTAGAGCTCAGCAAGGTCGAGATTTAGCTGATTTGTTGATTCAAATTGATGCGACTCCAGAGACATCGAAGAGAAATGCTCTCGAGTTCTTGCTTGCCGATTTACCGAAAACAAAAAGTAACAAGGATTTTTTTAGTTCAAATAAGAATACAAAAAGTTGATTGTGGACGGCATCATGTTCTTGAGTCAAAAAAATTTCCAAATAACTGCCCTCAACAATGTGCGGTTTAGGCGCAAAGACGGCAGAATAGACGAGTTATGAAAAGTGACATTCACCCACATTACCGACCAGTTGTATTTCGAGACGCAGGCGCTGATTTTTCGTTTATTACGCAGTCAACTGTAGAGACCAACGACACAGTTCTTTGGGAAGACGGAATTGAGTATCCTTCGGTAACTGTCGAGCTTTCGAGCGCAAGCCACCCTTTCTACACTGGCACCATGAAGATTATCGACACTGCTGGCCGTGTTGAGCGATTTGAGCGGAGATACGGTCGTCGTCGTAAAGACGAAGTGTCAGATACCCAGGCGGAATCTTAGGCTTAACAGGTGGCGCTCGATACTGACCGCCGTCGTCAGCTACACGCTCTGAAATTAAAATCTTTAGCAGAGACATATCTCGGAATTTCTCTATCTGATCTGAATGGTACCGAAGATGGTGCCATCGGCATCAAAAGACATGATAACTGTGTGACAGCGGTTATTTTAGCTGAAGAAAGATGCAGCAGAGCGGTCGGAGTAGCCATGGCTGCGGCTACGCAAGCCAAAGCTGACGTCATACACATCTTTGCCAAAGAAGAAGCAAGTAGTTTGGCAAGTGCTGCTGAGCTGTTTCGTACCTCTCCAACGGTGTGGGAACTGAATGACCGAGTAGCCACGGTAGCTGTTGCCAGTGATCCAACATCAAAAGAATCTACAGATGTAGATCCAGAGCTTATAGCTGTTCTCGAAGCCGCAGACCTAGATGTGGTTTATGAGCATGGAATAGTGGCTGGTGAAATCCGTGGATTAGAAGTTGCCAGAATTGAAAGTGATGGTGAAGAGCAAAGAATTGCAGTTGGGGTTGGTGCGCACGATCGCGAAGCGTTTGCTCTGTTGCACGGTGGCATGCCGAGTGGAGAAGCACTTCTGCGGGTAACCGAGACTGTGCGGTTTCATCGTCGCGCTGGAGCGGAACCACATCCGCTGAATCGTCTTAATGCTGAGCGCTGGTTGAGGTCTCAGCTGATAGGGAGCCCTCAAAAAATAGGGGCTACTGTTCTATCGTCAGCTTCTCCCCCAACTGCGCGTCGAAGCTTGAAAGAGACGATACCGGCGGTTGCATATGGGAGAATGGCCGAAGGCAACCAAGTAGTTGTTGTTTGTACAATAGGTATTGATCTTAACTTGATTGCTTTTGGCGCTCAGGCGCGAATGTACACTGATCCCGAAGCCCAATTAATTTTTGTAGTTCCAGAAAGAGATGCTCATCCGCTGCTCAAAGCAATGGTGGAGAAACTCATGGTACCCGCTGAATTAATTGCAATAGATGACGATTGGCGTGATTGGAAGTCTTCTGGCTCGCTAGCCTGAGCTAGTGCTTGAGCGTCTAAAGCAGATCGAAGAAGAACTAGCCCATGTCGAGTCGCAGCTTGGCGACGTCGCTATTACATCAGATCGGCAGCGATTTATCGAGGCTGGCAGGCGCCACGCTCAACTCTCTGAAATGGTGAAGACAGGGCGCGATTGGCGTATGGCCTTTGAAGATGCAGCTACAGCTCGGGAGTTATTAGAAGAGGTTTCGAACGACGAGGCAACCGAGCTGCGTGACATGGAAGCGGCTGCGTTAGCACAAGCCGAGATCTTGGAAGAACGCTTTAAGTTGCTATTACTACCTCGAGACCCAAATGACGCTAAAAACGTAATCGTTGAGATTCGAGGTGCTGAAGGGGGCGAAGAGGCAAATATATGGGCCCGAGATCTTTATGAAATGTATCGATCTTACATTTCATCGAAAGGTTGGGCGCTAGAGGTTTTGGGAAGTCATTCGAGTGATACGGGCGGGCTTACCGATATTGCTTTTCTAGTTAAGGGTGACGCCGCTTGGAGTCATCTTAAACACGAAGGTGGGCCGCACAGAGTTCAGCGGATACCTGCGACGGAGTCCCAAGGCAGAATCCATACTTCATCAGCGACAGTAACGGTTATGCCAGAAGCTGAAGAGGTAGAAGTCGAGATTGATCCTAATGATTTACGCATAGACATTTATCGGTCCTCTGGTCCCGGTGGCCAGTCCGTGAATACAACAGACTCCGCGGTCAGAGTTACACATGTTCCCAGCGGCTTGG
>DMOB01000102.1:0-14505 GCA_003452475.1 Acidimicrobiaceae bacterium
GGCTCTTATCAAAATACCCGATTCGAGCTCGCAGAAATGAAGACAGAATTGGATATCGCTTGGGTCTTTGTCGACCGACAAATAGAGGCGCTCAATAGTGGAGAATTAACTGCCGAAGACGCTGCGGAAGCTAAATGGTGGTGCACTGAGATGCAACTCAAAGTAATCACTAGATGTTTGCAACTATTTGGTGGCTATGGATTTATGAACGAATATCCGATAGCGCGCGCATACGCCGATGCAAGAGTTCAAACAATATATGGTGGAACCACCGAAATAATGAAGGAAATTATTGGACGCCAGGTGGCAGGTCGTTAGAGCATCTAGTTCTGTCGCTTCATAGTGAGGTCAAGAAGCTGCATGAACCGAGCGAACTTTAGCTGAGTCAGAAGAAGGCGCGTCGATATGTACGATGTGCGAAGAAGATGGGGAGTTTTCTGTGTCAAGATTAATTAAATCAGTCGCCGTAATAGGGACTGGAACCATGGGTGCTGGTATAGCTGCTGCAAGTGCTGCGGCTGGCTGTCGGGTCTTGATGCTCGATATAACTGAAGAAGCAGTTAATGGTGCATTGGGTCAGATCAACGAGGCGGACCTTCATCTGGTTTCGACTGGAACTATTGAAAATGATTTACCGAAAATCTATGACTATGACTGGGTTTGCGAGGCAATTGTCGAAGACGTTGAGATCAAGAGATCGCTTTTCCTAAAACTCGAAGACCACCGCAGAGAAAAATCCGTAATATCGTCAAACACTTCAGGAATACCGCTGAGTCAACTCTCTGAGGGTATGCCGGAGAGGTTCTGTGAAGACTTCGCGATAACCCACTTCTTTAATCCAGTAAAAGTTATGAAGCTATTCGAACTGGTACCGGGTAAGGAGACCGCCCCTGATGTGATTGAGGCCTTTTCAAGGTTCGGATCTGAGACTCTTCAAAAAGGTGTAGTACACGCAAAAGATACTGTGAATTTTATTGGGAACCGAATTGGGTGCTTTTTCATATTGTCTGGGTTTCATCTCGCAAAAAAATATTTAAATGATGGCATACGCCAGGAAACAATTGATGCAGTTCTTTCGACTCCAGTGGGATTACCTCCAACCGGGTTGTACGGATTAGTCGATTTGATTGGTTTAGACGTGATGGAATTAGTTGGGCGGAACCTAGCCGTTAATTTGCCGAAAGAAGACAAAGGCCACATGTTCACAAGTTTTCCTTCCGTTGAGCAGTCGATGCATGACCGAGGACAGCTAGGCCGTAAATCGGGTGGAGGTTTTGCTCGTCAAATAAAACTTGCCGATGGTACCCGTGAAAAAGAAGTGTTTGATCTTCTCAACGAGGAATGGAGAACTGCAGACCCATCAGACGAGGTTGGATTGTCTGTCGGCCTAGGTGAGATTTTATTTCAAGATAGTTTGCTGGGGCAGTTGGCTTGGGAAATTTTTGGTGGGACCTTGCTGTACGCAGCTGATCTAGTCCCTGAAATTGCCGATGATATTGTAAACGTAGATAACGCTATTAAGTGGGGATTTAATTGGGTTCACGGTCCTTTCGAGATGCTTGACTACCTTGGCCCAGAGCGAGTAATTGGAAGACTGGAAAGCGAGAATGTTCCACTACCCAGGATGCTGTTGGCTCTTAAGGAATCTGGCGGTAGATATTTTTATGACCATTCTACGAGTTCATATTTAGGTGCAGACGGAAGATATGCGCCGATTCAATAAGTGCACATTTAAGACTCTGAGATAATCGGCCTTCTAACTATTGCGTCGGTTACAGCGACTACATCGCTCATCTCAAATGCGTCATGCACGCGAACAACATCTACACCTGCACAGATTGCCTGAGCGACTGTGGCTGCGGTTCCGAAACGTCTTTCGTTTACTTTGTTGTCCAGGATCGTTCCGATAGAGGACTTTCTTGAGGTCCCAATAAGTAAGGGAAGGTTCAAGGTCCAGAACTCAGGCAACCGCTGAAGTAATTCTAAGTTCTGGTGAACTGACCAACCGAAACCAAATCCCGGGTCGAAAATTAGATTGCCTTTGTCGACGTGGGCATCATCACAAATTTGAAGGGTCTTTTCCAGGCCTTTAAGTACATCAGCTACCACATCGAAATGTTTTCGGTTCCGTTGGTTATGCATGATGACTGCGGGAAGCTTCTTTTCTGCAACGAGGTTTGCCATTTCTGGATCTAGTTGGAACCCAGATATATCGTTTACGATATTTGCACCTGCAGAAACAGCCTTTTCAGCAACGCTTGCCCAGGTCGTATCCACCGAAATAGGCAAAAAGGTTTGATTCCTGATTGCTTTGATGACTGTTACGACGTTTTCGATTTCTACTTGGATTGGTGTTGCCGGAGCTCCGGGACGCGAAGAAGCTCCTCCGATGTCGATTACATCAACGCCTGCCAGTTCAAAAGATTTGGCCAAAGCTACTGCATCTCCAAGACGGTTCTTTAGGCCGTCGCCGGAAAATGAATCTTCAGTTGCGTTGATAATTCCCATAACAAAAGTTTTCGTTCCCCAAGCCCATTTAACGGAGTTAGGAAGAAATAAGTGTGGATTTTGGTACTGACGTTCTAGCGGCCAGATCGTAGTCACCGAACTTTCGCTAACTAGCGATCTAACGCAGAAAGGAGATTAGCTGCAGCCGAACGTAGGCCAAGAGTGCCAATTGTGTTCGGAAATCCTGATATAGCTTCCAGAGCCGACTCAGCATATTTTCTAGCTGTTTCGATTGAGGTTGTGATTTCTTTTCCGTTGACAACTAATGAACGGGCGAAATCTCTTTCTTCTGTGCTCAGCGGTGCTCCGAGCAGTTCTTTGACAGGATCATTTGCCTTAATCATTCTGATGACAGGCAAGGTGTAAACCCCTTCGCGTAAATCATTGCCAGATGGCTTACCTAACTCCTCATCTGTTGCAACCAAATCTAGGATGTCATCAACTATCTGAAATGCCATGCCGTAGTCATACCCATATTGTGTTAGCTGCTCTATTGAGGTTCGATCGCATCCTGCAACTAGTGCGCCGATTCGGCACGAAGTGGCGAACAAGGCAGCAGTTTTGCCTCCAATGGCTTCTAAGTAGCCGCTCTCATCGCGGTCTACATCATAGATTAGTTGAAGTTCCCTGACCTGACCTTCACATAGATGCCCAATAGTGGCAGCTAAAAGCTCAGCCACTTCAGTTCCCAAAGATGCTGCTAATTCTGATGCTTTTGCGAGAAGAAAGTCACCTGCCAGAATCGCAACAAGATTTCCCCAACGGTTATTGACTGCTTCAATCCCGCGTCGGGTTTCTGCTTCGTCCATCACGTCATCGTGATAAAGAGAGCCAAGATGCACCAGCTCAACGGCGACGCCACCTCGAATCATCTCTTCGGTGACCGCATTTTCGCCTGCCCCATCGGTGTCATGAGATAGCGACGCGGCAATCACCATTGCCGGCCGAAGCCGTTTTCCGCCAGCGGGAATGAGATGGGAAGCAACTTCGGTCAGGAAATCATCTTGTGTAGTGGCGGCGTCGCGTAAGGACGCTTCAACTCGTTGAAGATCGCCTGCTGAATTTGGTCTGTGTTGGAGGGGACTCAAAGAAGTCACTCTCATAATCTAAACGACTTCGGGGTTCTGGGCGAAACGAGAGCCAACCTTTCGTGAATAATCCTCATTTAGATACTCATCTATTGTGAGACCAAGCGGTTGCTCTGGTTAGACTCAACTTCGTGTCCTATTCCCGGGGGCGCAATAAATTTCGCTGGAGGATCTGTGTTTGAACGCTTCACCGATAGAGCTCGACGAGTTGTCGTATTGGCTCAGGAGGAGGCCCGCCTTCTCAATCATAATTACATAGGCACCGAACATATTCTTTTGGGCTTGATACACGAAGGAGAGGGTGTAGCTGCAAAAGCTCTCGAATCTCTAGGTATTTCGCTTGAAGCTGTCCGAAATCAGGTTGAAGAAATTATAGGACAAGGCGGTTCTTCACCAAGTGGACATATCCCCTTTACGCCACGCGCGAAAAAAGTTTTAGAGCTATCGCTGCGGGAAGCGCTTCAGCTTGGCCACAACTATATAGGCACTGAACATATTCTTTTAGGGCTGATTCGCGAAGGAGAAGGTGTAGCTGCTCAGGTATTAGTGAAGCTCGGAGCTGACCTGTCTCGAGTTAGGCAGCAAGTTATTCAATTGCTTTCTGGCTACTCAGGTTCAGGCGAAGGGTCAGAATCAAGCGGTGGAAAAGAAACTGTTGGCGGCTCATCGGAAAGAGGAGAAGGCTCTCAGGGTGGCTCAGCAGTTCTTGACCAGTTTGGAATAAATCTTACTCAGAACGCTAGAGAGAAAAAATTAGATCCAGTTATAGGCCGTATGCGCGAGACAGAACGCGTAATGCAAGTTCTTTCTCGAAGAACTAAAAACAATCCAGTTCTTATTGGCGAACCAGGAGTTGGTAAGACAGCCATAGTTGAAGGATTAGCGCAAAAAATTGTTTCGGGTGAAGTACCAGAGACGCTGCGAGACAAACAACTTTACACGCTTGACCTCGGCGCATTAGTAGCCGGTTCTCGATACAGGGGAGATTTCGAAGAGCGTCTGAAGAAGGTTCTTAAAGAAATAAAAAACAGAGGCGACATAATACTTTTTATTGATGAGTTGCACACGCTAGTTGGTGCTGGAGCTGCAGAAGGAGCAATTGATGCAGCATCGATTCTAAAGCCGATGCTGGCGCGTGGTGAACTGCAAACAATTGGCGCAACCACAATAGAGGAATATAGGAAATATCTTGAGAAAGACGCGGCTCTAGAACGGCGCTTCCAACCGATACGTGTTGAAGAACCTACTTTGGCTCACACGATAGAAATACTGAAAGGTCTGCGGGAGAGGTACGAGGCCCATCACCGAGTAACTATTACCGATCAAGCACTCGTTGCTGCTGCGAACCTTGCCGATCGGTATATTGCAGACCGGCAGTTGCCAGACAAAGCAATCGACTTGATTGATGAAGCAGGTTCAAGACTCAGAATTAAGCGGATGGCTACGCCTCCCGACTACAAAGAAATAGAAAATAAGATTGCTGAAGTTGTTGAGAAGAAAAAACAATCGGTAGAAAACCAAGACTTTGAGCTTGCTGGTTCTCTTCGCGACGAGGAAAAAGCTCTTCTTGACCGTCGTTCGGAAGTGATGGAACAAATCAAAGAAGATGGTATTGACCTGTTTGATGAGGTAGATGAAGAAGCTGTAGCTGAGGTACTTTCTATATGGACAGGCATACCTGTTTATAAGTTGACCGAAGAAGAAACTCAGAAGCTCTTAAAAATGGAAGACGAACTCCATAAAAGGGTCATTGGTCAAGGAGACGCAGTTCGAGCGGTAAGCCAGGCAACCAGACGTACCCGAGCTGGCTTAAAAGATCCTAAGAGACCTGGCGGCTCATTTATTTTCCTTGGTCCTTCAGGCGTTGGAAAAACTGAGCTTGCAAAAACACTGAGCGAATTTCTGTTTGGTGATGAGGCAGCGCTGATCAGTCTAGACATGTCTGAATACATGGAAAAACATACAGTGAGCCGACTAGTTGGCTCACCTCCTGGGTATGTCGGCTACGAAGAAGGAGGACAGTTAACAGAAGCAGTTCGCCGTAAGCCTTTTTCAGTGGTGCTGTTTGACGAAGTTGAAAAAGCTCACCCTGATGTTTTCAACACTTTGCTCCAAATTCTTGAAGAAGGTCGCCTGACAGATGCTCAGGGCAGATCAGTCGATTTCCGAAATACTGTTCTTATTATGACCTCAAATTTGGGAACCGCTGATTTACGGAAAGCAAATGTTGGATTTACCAAAAATGATGAAGCCGTAAGTTATGAGCGTATGAAAGAAAAAGTAAACGATGCTTTGAAAGCTCATTTCCGGCCTGAATTTTTGAATCGAATTGATGACACAATTGTTTTCCATGAATTGAGCATCGATGAGGTGACAGAAATCGTCGATTTGATGATCGCAAGAACAGCTGAGCAATTAAAAGCTCAGGGGTTGGGTCTTGAACTAACTGACGCTGCGAAGAACTGGTTGGCTCGCAAAGGATACGATGCAACTCTTGGAGCCCGTCCTCTCAGGCGAGCTATCCAACGAAACGTAGAAGATGCCTTATCTGAGCGTATTCTTTATAAAGAATTCAATGCTGGAGAGATTATTGTCGTTGATGTCGACACAGAAACCGACGATATTATTTTCAGTGCTATTGAAGGATTTGATCCAGGTGCTGTCGAGCTTGAAGAGGCTGCAGCTGACTGATTAAGGGTAATTTAAATCGGTGAAGATTTATTGATCAGTATTGATTATCCTAATTGTTAGCGGGAACGCAGATTCAGTGAGTCTCTCTGAATAATGTTGTAGCGATTTCCTGACCGTTTGATCCATCCCAATCTAATAAAAGAAGCTAGTGCTTTATTAACGCGTTCCCTTGAAGCTCCAACCATTCCAGAGAGCTCTTCTTGGGTAATCGGTAATGTGAACCTGTCCATTCCTCCGGAAAGTTCAAGAAGTCTTTTAGCGGTCCGTCCAGGAACGTCTAAAAACATTGCGTCGGCCAGAGCGCTATCAGTGATTCGAAGTCTGAGTGATAAAAGTGTAACTACCCGCCAGAGTAATTCAGGATGCTGAGAATAGAGCATATGCAATGCTGTGTAGGGCACTGCCAAAACTGTGCTCGCTTCTAATGCACGCGCTGCGGCTGATCTATCGCCGTTATCAAAAAATGGCATTTCGCCAAAAAGGTCACCCGGCTCCATAAGAGCTAAAACTGATTCTCGCTCGTCAACGGAGTTACGTGTAATAGCTATTCTTCCTTGAAGTAAAATAAACAAAGCCGTAGCGGTATCATCTTCGGTGAAAATTTGGTCATTTCTCTCAAGGCGAAGGTTTGTAGACAACCCACCGAGTTGCTCTAACTGATCACGGTTGAGAGTGCTAAACATCTCCGTACTTTTCAATGTTTCGACATGGTTCACAATAAAGAGGATAGTAGTGCTGGACAACACGCTGAAGAGTGCAACAGTGTTAAGTGTGGAAAACACTTGGGCAATAGTCGTTGCTGCTGGATCAGGCACAAGGTTCGGTAGCGCTAAGCAATACGCGAATTTAGGTGGAAAGTCGGTATTGAGTAGATCTATTGCTACTGCGCGTAAATCATGCAACGGCGTAGTGCTTGTTGTTCGCGATATCGCTGACGGAAGTAAATTCGGCGCCGATCTGCTAGTGCAGGGGGGCGCTACGAGAACAGAATCGGTCCGGAGAGGGTTAGCGGCTCTGCCTATAGATGCCGACATAGTAGTCATTCACGATGCGGCCAGACCAGGAGCGCCTCACGAGCTATTCGACTCAGTTATTAATGAAGTTATTGGCGGTGCAGATGGATCGGTTCCTGGGCTTGCAATTGCCGATACTGTTAAGCGAGTCAGGAATCAAGACAGCGGCATGATAGTTGAATCAACTGTTAACCGAGTCAATCTCGTTACCGTTCAAACCCCTCAAGCTTTTGGAAGAAGAATTTTTGAAGCTGCTTATCTCGCTTATGATGAGAAAAATTTAGATTTTAGTGATGATGCGGGCTTGGTTGAAAATATTGGAGGAATTGTGAAGATCATTGAGGGAGATAAACGCGCTCACAAAATTACGACTCAAGAGGATTTAATTTATGTTGCTCAGATGATGGGCTTTGAATCATGATGCGGATAGGACAGGGCTATGATGCGCATAGATATGCAAATGACGACCGCACTCTTGTTCTCGGTGGCGTCAGTTTCGAGGATGAAAGAGGCTTAGAAGGTCACAGCGACGCTGATGTAGTGACCCATGCAATTATTGACGCGATGTTGAGCGCAGCAGGCTTAGGTGATATTGGAGAAAATTTTTCTGATGACAATCCTCTTTACGCTGGAGCTGACAGTGTGGAACTTTTAAAAAGGACAGCAAAAATAGTTGGAGATAAAGGATTTATTCTAATCAACGCTGATTGCACCGTTATTATTGACAAGCCAAACATTAGTCAGGTTAAAAGTAGTATGGAAAATGTTCTTTCTACGGCCGCTGGCGGTCTTGTGACAGTCTGCGGGAAACGAACTGAGGGCATTGGTGCCCTTGGTAGGGGTGAAGGTGCCGTCGCTCTTGCGGTCGCTCTCTTGGGTATCAAATGAATGGCCGACCTGGCCACCCAGGACGTACTCCTGCAAAGGGTCGTGGGGCGCAAAAAAAGACTTCAGGTTCTCGTCGGCCAAATGCTGGTCCTTCAACAGGAAAAGGCCAAAAAAACCGGGTCGGGTCTGGTAGTAATCGCTCTAGTCGTGGTCAAGGAACCTCTAAGCGCCGATCAGATGATTTAGGGGCGGATCATGTAGAAGGAAGACAAGCAGTTAGAGAGCTGCTCAGGGCTGGTAAGAGACGGGTCCAAGAGGTGCTTGTCGGTGAAGAAGTCAATGATTCTGCGATTATTGCAGAAATAAATGACTTGGCGCTCGACCGTAGAATTCCAGTTAAACAAGTTTCGCGACGAAGGCTAGACGAGCGGGCATTATCTGAAGCCCATCAGGGTGTAATAGCTTTCGCTGAGCCGATTAAGCCCTTAGGAATCGAAGAACTTTTGAAACCTCGGGGATCTGAGGTTCCTTTTTTAATTGTTTTAGATGGAGTGACTGACCCAGGAAATCTTGGTGCTGTTTTACGAACAGCAGAAGTAGCTGGAGCGTCTGGAGTAGTTCTACCGAGACATCGAGCAGTTCGGTTAACCCCTTCAGCGGTTAAGGCGGCAGCAGGTGCAGTGGAATACCTCCGGATTTCTCTTGTCGGTGGATTACCTGCAGCATTGGCTCAGATGAAAGAGTCAGGAATCTGGACAGTCGGCTTAGATGGAGATGGAACTGATTCGGTTCAAAACCTCCAACTTGCGACTAAACCGCTGGCTTTGGTGCTAGGTGCTGAAGGTCAAGGGCTTTCTCACCTGGTTCGTCAACGATGCGATCAGGTTGTTTCGATTCCTCAAAAAGGTCGTGTACAGTCGCTCAATGTGGCTGCCGCAGCTGCGATTGCGATGTATGAAGTTAGGCGTCGCAGAGATCTTGATGCTTAGCAACGTCAAAACTGGTCTCCGGGGGTTTACGATAGAAGATGTAACGCCCGAGTAGCTCAATGGCTAGAGCGCCGCTCTTGTAAAGCGGAGGTTGTGGGTTCGACTCCCACCTTGGGCTCAAGGTCCAGTTAATCGAAAGGAAACCACGTGAAAAATGGAAATTCGAACGGATTAACTGAGCGTGAAAAAGACATTCTCGATTTTGAACAATCTTGGTGGTCCTTGTCTGTTCCCCGAGAGCAGGCGGTGCGTGATCGTTTCCAGCTAACGGAGACTGAGTATGATGAGCTTCTCGAAGTGCTTATAGCTACTGAAGCTGCGCTAGAAGCTGAACCGTTGCTGGTGAGACGGTTACGCCGAATGAAAGATCGCCGCCGGCAAGAACATGTTGCTAGACGCACTGCAGCCCAGGAGGTCAAATAATGAATGATCTAAATAGCCGACCGAATAACGCAACAGCTATTCGAGGAGTCCTACTTGTAATTGTCGCTGTTGCTATCGGCATATTTTTACTTCGGGGAGACAATACGCCAGTTTTGGAAGTGGAGCCATCAGAAGTGAGCCCACCTACCACTATGGCTTTGGGGGAAGCGGGCGGATCAACGGCGACCACAACGCCAAGTGCTAGCTCATCAGAAGAAGGTTCAGAAGATACAACTGTGACGACTACTGCGGCAGTGAATAACGATGACATGAACGGGTTTGAGCCCAGGGCCAACAACGAAGTTTCTGTTCAGGTCGCGAACTCAACGTCGGTGCGCGGCGCAGCCGGCAAAATGAACGATCAATTCAAAACCCTCGGGTACATAACAAAAACTCCTACCAATCTTTTAGGAGCGGCTCTTGACCGTACGAGAGTGTCTTACGTAGCAGGCAATATGTTAGAGGCGCAAAAAATCGCTTCCGAACTAGGTCTTGACCCTAAGAATGATGTCTTTCGAATGCCTGCTGATACTGCTGCATTTGCAACGTATGCAGAGCCTGATGTCATGATCTCTTTAGGTATAGATAAAGCGGAGTAACTGAAAAGTATAATGCGTGTCGTCATTTGCCCTGACAAATTTAAAGGCACTGCAACGGCAAGCGAAGTAATTAAAGCCGTCGGTTCATCTCATGCTATTCAGACAGCAAAAGTTATCAAGTGTCCTATGGCCGATGGTGGTGAAGGCACCTTAGAAGCGTTAGGCGGTGCGAATAGAATTTCAGAAGTAGCGGGTCCACTAGGCCGACCGGTTGCAGCAGCTTGGCGTTACACCGCTAAAACTGCTGTTATAGAAATGTCGCGCGCCAGTGGGTTACTTCTAGTTGGCGGGAAAAGTGGGAATGATCCGCTGGTAGCAAATACTCGAGGCACTGGTGAACTTATAAGCGCAGCTCGGGAAGCAGGAGCAAGGCGAATCATTGTTGGAGTAGGTGGATCAGCGTCTACTGATGGGGGCTATGAAGCATTGAGCGCAATGCAGTCAATAGCCAAATTCAGCGGCATTGAAATTCAAGTGGCGTGCGACGTGACAACTAAGTTTCTCGATGCGCCGCGCGTTTTTGGTCCCCAAAAAGGAGCTAGTGCTCTGCAAGTCGATCTACTTACGAGACGCCTTGAAATGTTAGCAGACCTTTATCTAGAGCAGTATGGGATCGATGTGCGGCCCATGGCTCGTTCTGGCGCTGCCGGTGGGCTAGCAGGTGGGTTAGCTGCTTTCGGTGCTCAACTGGTAGATGGTTTTGACCTAATCGCAGATGAAGTTGAGCTAGCGGAAATAATCGAAGGCGCTGATCTAGTTATAACCGGGGAAGGACGACTCGACCAGACGTCTTTTGATGGGAAAGTCGTTGGCGGCGTCTACCGAATAGCACAAGAACTAAAGGTGCCTGTTCTTGCAATTGTTGGGGAAGTGGACGAAGAAATGTCCAGCCCTGATTCGCTCAATATTGTTTCTTTGGTTGAGCTATTTGGCTACGAAAAAGCGACGAAAGAAACGTTTTGGTGTGTTAACGAAGCGACAAATAAGTTCCTGTCAGGGTGAGTTGATAATTCTGCTAAGGGGAATAGCGTTATTAGAAGACATGACTGTTGAGTGGAAGAAACCAAAAACCTAAAAATCTAACCTCTGTGTGTCTGTAAAAACAATAAAAGGAAGAAGTCATTCTTCTGAACTGAGTCATGTTTGTATGTAAGAAGGACTGTGCAAATTTATTAGACGTGACCTGCTGGTTGGTTGTTAGCACTCTCTTACGTAGAGTGCTAACTCTTGGCGTTTAAAAAAGTCCGTTCCTAATGGAACAATAAATACAAGTAGTCGCGAAAACCAGTATAGGAGTTTGTTTAAAATGGCAAAAATGATCTCATTCGACGAGGAAGCTCGTCGTTCCCTTGAAGAAGGAATGAATAAGCTTGCTGACGCAGTAAGAGTTACGCTCGGGCCTAAGGGCCGTAATGTTGTGCTGGACAAACAATGGGGCGCACCTACAATCACCAATGACGGGGTATCGATCGCTAAGGAAATCGAACTCGAAGATCCGATCGAACGTATCGGTGCCGAGCTTGTTAAAGAAGTAGCAAAAAAAACTGATGATGTTGCTGGAGATGGAACAACAACTGCAACAGTACTTGCCTGGACAATGGTCCGAGAAGGTATGCGAAATGTGGCCGCAGGAGCGAATCCAATGTCGCTCAAAAAAGGTATCGAAGAAGGTATAGCTGCAGCTGTTACTGCTATTGAAGGTATGGCGGTAAGCGTGACTGAATCTAAAGACCAAATTGCTCAGGTGGCATCGATTTCGGCGGCGGATAAACAAATTGGAAACCACATCAGCGAAGCAATAGAAAAAGTTGGCAAAGATGGAGTTATAACCGTCGAAGAGTCACAAACTTTTGGTCTAGAAATGGACTTGGTTGAGGGTATGCGTTTCGATAAGGGCTATATCTCGCCGTACTTTGTGACTGATCCGGAGCGTCAAGAAGCTGTGATGGAAGACCCATACATACTGTTTCTTCAAGGAAAAATTACAGCTGTCCGAGATATCGTCCCTCTTCTAGAAAAAGTGATGCAATCTGGGAAAGGCCTCATAATAATTGCTGAGGATGTAGAAGGGGAAGCGTTAGCGACAATCGTCGTGAACAAAATTCGGGGCACTTTCAAATCTGTAGCTGTAAAAGCACCTGGGTTTGGTGACCGACGAAAAGCGATGCTCGAAGATATGGCGATTCTCACGGGTGGACAAGTAATAAGCGAAGATGTTGGTTTGAAACTTGAGAACGCAACTCTGGATCTTCTTGGAACGGCCCGTCGAGTGGTCGTGACTAAAGATGAGACGACAATTATCGAAGGCGCCGGTGATGAAACTGACGTAGCGAGCAGAATTGAGCAAATCAAAAGGGAAATAGATAATACCGACTCGGATTACGATCGAGAAAAGCTCCAGGAACGACTAGCGAAACTTGCAGGTGGTGTTGCAGTACTCAAAGTAGGTGCTGCCACCGAAGTTGAATTGAAAGAAAAAAAACATCGGATTGAAGATGCGGTGAGTACTACTAAAGCGGCTATTGAGTCGGGTGTAGTGGCAGGCGGCGGAGTTACATTGCTGAGAGCCAAAGCCGCTGTAGAAGCCTTAGCGGAGACGCAAGAAGGAGATACAGCTACTGGCATTCAGTTAATAGCGAAATCTTTGGAAGGGCCGCTCAAACAAATAGCCGAAAATGCAGGAATGGAAGGCGGAGTTGTAGTCTCCAAGGTCCTTGAGTTAGATGGACCTAATGGACTTAATGCATCTACTGGTGAGTATGAAGATTTGATAGCAGCAGGCGTAATTGATGCAGCGAAAGTTACTTTGTCAGCATTACAAAATGCCGGCTCGATAGCCGCTTTGTTTCTAACAACTGAAGTAGTGATTTGCGAGCAGCCATCAGAAGATGGTGATGGTATGCCTGCAATGCCTGATATGGACTTTTAGCTAGATCTAGTTCAATGAGTAATATTGAGAGGCGCCTTAGGGCGTCTCTCAATATTTTTACCGAAAGAAATGTTTTGACAGAAACTAAATTTATCGAAAGGATCAAGCCACAATGAGTTCCCCATTGCTTCATGAGTTATGTGAGCCTTTCAGGGGCCTCCTAGGCACTTGGAAAGGACGAGGCGAAGGACATTATCCGAGCATAGAATCTTTTGAGTATGTTGAAGAGGCAACTTTTAATCATGTTGGGAAACCGTTCATCGCATATGTGCAGAAAACTCGTGACTCGGAAACGAACGCCCCGCTCCATAGTGAATCTGGATATATCCGGCCTCAAGAGGATTATCTCGCGGAACTCGTTCTGGCTCAACCTTCGGGAATTGTTGAAATACACAAAGGTTCGATTGAATCTAACAAAAATGCATGTGTTATCTATTTTGAGAGTATCGATGTCCGCTTAACACCATCTGCGAAAGAAGTGACTCAAGTAAGTAGATTAATCAAAATTGAAGGCGATACTTTAAGCTATGACGTTTCAATGGCTGCAGTGGGGGAACCCTTTCAACATCATCTAAAAGCTTTACTTAAACGGCAAGTTTAGTGAGCTGATTAAGACGTTGAGTTACATCAAGCGTTAATACAATCTATTTCCAAAAACCAGACTGAAGGTTAACTGTAGAGCTTTGCATACTTAGGGCAGCGTAAGCTGGGGGCTATGCGCCGAGGTAGGACTGAGCGGGTTTTGGTGGAACGTTATGATGAAGGTGTTCCTTCACGTTTGCCTGACGAGGTTGTTGTTGAAGAACCTTTAGAAATTAGGCTAGATGGCCATGTAGTCGCGACCACGATGCGGACGCCGGGAAATGATTACGAGCTCGCCGTAGGATTTTGTATCTCTGATGGGCTTCTAGGAGGAGCCTCAGTTTTGACCGTTCGCTATTGTGGCCAAGGACCTGCCGCTGAGTCTGAATACAACGTGGTAACAGTAGAAACAGGTGGGCTAGCTCCTATCCCAGAACCCCGAATAGGTACTGTGAGTTCATCATGTGGGCTTTGTGGGACTTCTGCACTAACTGAGATCGCTACCCGCATAGCTCCGATTAATGTGGACCTTACCTTCCAAAGTTCAATGATTTGTCAACTAGTTAAGAGCGTTAGTAAAAAGCAGGAAATGTACGGACGAACTGGTGGACTTCATGCTGCAGCGGTATTTGATGTCAATGGTGAAATAGAACTAGTGCGAGAAGATATCGGACGGCATAATGCCGTAGACAAAGTTGTAGGTAGAAGGTTTCTCGACGGAATTACAAATAGCAATAACCGTGGATTATTTGTTACTAGTCGAGCAAGTTTTGAAATGGTCCAAAAAGCTTGGGCTGCTGGGTTCGGTATCTTGGTCGCTGCATCAGCACCCAGCTCGCTTGCTATAGAAGCTGC